>DTYX01000793.1 GCA_012961655.1 Candidatus Poribacteria bacterium | reverse complement strand
TCGTGTAATCTGTGGTTTCTGTGTTTAATCGGTGTTAATCCGTGGCTGAAGATTTTGCCTAAAACTATCAGAACTTACTTAACAATGCACTATCCCAATCATAATTTTTTTTGGCAGCACAACAATTTTTATATTTTTTCCCACTGCCGCAGGGGCAGAGAATATTACGTCCAATTTTCGCCATTTTTTTTCACATCTTTTGCAACCCTGCTTTGGCGAACTGAATCAGCAGTTCATCCGCTACTTCGTCTTTCTCCGTTTGCACGACGACGGTGTATTGGTCCTTCCAACCGACGAGGGCGTAACCGGTTGATGCACACTATAATAGCCAAATGCCGCATCGCTGTCGTCCATATCGAAGATTACAACTTCCAGTATTGTATTGTCTTTTTGATACCGTGCTGTTCTCCAGCGCCATCCATCTATTTGCTTTACTGTTCATTGAAAAACCGCAGATTCACCAACTCGCCGTCTTTTTTGTCGGAATCGACGATATATTTCTTGACCCTTGCAAGAACTTTCTCCATCGTCTCCGTGTGTAGTCGATAGTCAGTGACCTCTTTGGAATAGATGTTCACGTCCTTTTCGTATTCTTTTAGCATCGCTTCAAATTTCTCCGCATCGCCTTTCGCTTCGTTTATCACTTTGGCTTTATAACCTCTCGCCGCCGCTATCAACCTCGAAGCCTGTCCTTCAGCATCGGGAATGACGGTGTTGTAATATGCCTCCGCTTGATGTATCTTCTCCTCTCTCTCCTCTGCGGCATTTTGAACGTCAGTAAAGGCGGCCACAACGTCTTCAGGTGGATTTGGGGAAGCATCTTCGAGGTTGATAGTAACAATCTGCAAGCCGCTCTGATATTCGTCCAGCAGTTTCTGTGCTCTCTCTTTTATCCGTTCGGAGAAGACGCCTTTCGCTGTCGTGAGCGAATTATCCATCGACATCCCGCTAATGAGGTCAGTTATAGCAGCTCGACTTACATCTTTTACCATTCGATGCGTGGAACGATGAATATCCTCTGACCTGATAGTAAACAGATATTGCGCAGGGTCCTTCACTCGATAGTGAAGCATCAGTTTGACATCGACGATGTTTTCATCACCTGTCAGAGTTTCCGCCACATCGGGCGGACATAAACTCAATGGATGCAGTTCAAAAGGCACGCCGATAGTATGCCTCTTTATCTCTTCTACATTGACCACCTCAACCGTATCCACCGGCCACGGCAATCGGTAGTGTATGCCCTCCGTTATTTGCTCACCAGTCCATTTTCCGAACCGTCTTATCACCGCCTCTTCGCCTGGATTCACCACGTATATTCCTGAAAGAAGATACAGTAACAAACCGATAAATGGCAGAATTATCAGCGCCGGCTTAAGCTTGATGTGACCGAAAGCGACTTTGATATCTTCTATGGGCGACACGCGCTTTTTTTCTTCCATATACTTAACCTCCATTTACGAATTGAGCGTATAACAAGTTGATGAATTATGCGATAACCTTAATTCCGAACTCCGAATTCCGAATTCCGGTAGCCCTACCTCTTCTCCGCCAACGGCTTAGAAGAGAGTTCTGATTTAGAGTGGCTAGCAGAGGCCCTGGAAGCCCGTTGTCCTTTAGGAGTTGCAGTGTTGATGAATTTCAACAATTCCGCATCCGCAGGCATAATGATGGTGGTATCTTTATCGATTAATTTTTCATAAGCTTCGAGGGTTCTAACTAACTGGTAAAAGTCAGGGTCTTGACTATATGCGTCGGCGTATATTCTGATAGCTTCCGCGTCGCCGGAGCCTTTTATTTTCTCCGCCTGTTCATAAGCCGCTGAGATGATTTTTTCCTTCTCCTCATCTGCTTGAGCGCGAATCTCTTCGGCTTTGGCGTTGCCCTCTGAACGATATGTCCTTGCTATCCGCTCTCTCTCGGCGCGCATCCGCCTGAATACCTTCTCCTTGTTCTGCTGAGGGAAGTTTAGCACTTTAATCCTTACATCTTCAGCCTTCATGCCATATTCTCTGACTTTGTCATCGGTCTCTTTTGTAATTTTATCCATCATCGCATCCAGTTTCATCACGTCCGGGTCGGTCGATACTAAATGCGAGTTCATAGTTTCCGACGGCTATTCCCAACTCGGAAAGGACGATATCGCGGAGTTTATCCTCTGCGCCCATCTCATCTTTAACTGTCTTTAGAAACTTTACCGGGTCGTCTATCCGCCAGACCACGTAGCTGTCGAGGATGATGTTTTTCTTATCCTTAGGCAGAAATTCGACTTCGCCCGCCTCATAGATGAGAAGTCTGTTGTCATAACGATACAACGTTTCAATAGGTTCCGGCCATTTCAACTTTAACCCTGGCTCAGTGTACGCCCTTACAGGGTCGCCAAAGCGGGTGACGACGACGTATTCCGTCTCGTCCACCACGAAAAATACCATGCTTCCCGCTATGGCGACGACCGCGGCTAAAATAATTAAAATCAAAATTGTTACAATGCTCCTTAATCTCATTGATATTACCTCCTCTTAAAGAAAGCATAATTCTTGCCGTTGTGATAAATCACCACGCTGAATCAAAAAAAGCAGACTAAAGCCCGCTATCAGGACCACAGGGCGTTTCAACGTCCTTCTTTTGACTTAGCATAGACATTAATGTCAATGTATTTTTCTCCTGTTATCCTCTAAAACATCTTAACTTGATGCACATGGGTTAATTGTTCCCTTGCCCTCTTGCCCCTTTACCCTCTTACCCCTTTGCCCTCTTGCCATTTTGCCCTTTTGCCCCTTTACCCTCTTACCCCTTTGCCCTCTTGCCATTTTGCCCTCTTACCATTTTGCCCCCTCTCATTCAAATCCGACCACTTTCCCCTTCACCTTATCGTTGATAAGCCACAAGTCAGTGGTCTCCTTTTTGATATCTCCGTCTACGAACACCTTTTTTACGCCGGGCAGGATTTTCTCCATAGTTTCGAGATACAGTCTGATATCAGTTATCTCTCTGGCTTTTTGGTATTCTGAAAGCTTTTTCAGGTACGCTTCAGCTTCGCCTCTTGCGTTGTTTATCTTTTTGGCCTTATAACCTTGGGCCAAATTGACCATTGCTGCGGCTCTCCCTTTGGCCTCGGTCACTATCTGATTTCTGTACTCTTCAGCTTCGTGGATATAAGTTTGTTTCTCTTCCATAGCGGATGCTATATCTCTGAAAGCCTCCGCCACTTCATCTGGTGGGTCGAGGGCTAAAATTTGCATGGAAAGGACGTTAATGCCAGATTTATCTTTGTCCAGTAGTTCTTGCAGCAATTTAGTCGCGACCTCTTCGACCTCAGATTTCCCGTTGGTCAAAAGATAGCTAAGATTATCTTCCTCGCCGATAATCTTTCGACGTCCGATAATATCTCTGATGGCTGCTTCGGCGTTATACGTCGTTAACTTGTGCGGCTCTTGGGTATTGAAAATATAATCGGCGGCGTCTTTGACATTGTAGTCCACGCCGATTTTAATCTTTACAATATTCTCATCCCCGGCCACCAACAGGATGGGCTCAGTTCCCAATTCCCTGACTTCGTCCATCTTCACCTTCTCCACCATTTCTATCGGCCAGGGGAGATGATAACGCAATCCTGGCTGTACAGCCCCACTAACTTCCCTGCCAAATCGCTTCACCACGCCGTTTTCATTCCATTCAATGATATAAATCCCAGTCGCGAAATACAATGCTAACATCGCCGCGATGAAACCGCCGATGAGCTTGTAATTACGCTCGATATGGCAGGCGTGTTCCATCGGATAACCAGCGGTCAAGCCTTTATATCCCCGCCATAGGATGGTGATTCCCGTATAGATGACGTAAGCGAGCACGAATGCGGCGGCGAGCAGGTTCAATTTTGCCAACCCAATCCATGCGCCGATGAGACCGATTATCACCGCCGCTTCCATGAATACATGCAATCGACAATGGCGTCCGGCGGCTTCTATGCTCGTAGATTCACAGCTTATCCCGATATAAATCTTGTATTGAGACATAAAGTAGCATATTAAAGCGCCGAATATCGCCGCTATCGTCACCGGAGGAATGTACATTAATCCATCCGTAGGCATCCCATGTCCCGCCATACTTTTCATGCCGTGCGCCATCTTTATAAACATCTTGACGAACATATTGCCGGCTATGTAAAGGATGGCGATGGAGATGATAACCGCCAGCACATTCTCGATAAGAGAGAGCCTTTTTGAGAAGCGTTCATCGCGCACAGATACCAATACGCCGAACAACACAGCGCTCGTCAGGAAGAAATTTTCCACGGACATCCAGCCGCTCGCCGCTATCGCCACACTGTTAGATATCGCGGCTAGGAAGAATTTCAGCGCAATCAGAAATAGATTTGCGCCGAGCACGATATACAAAGCGTTTCGTTTTCTCGCGTAATTTTCATCAATCGCTAGTCCTCTGACTGGCGCTTCAACTATTTTCAGATTTTGCGCAAGTGTTTCTGTGTTGAAATCTTCCTTTCGTATACGGAGGTCAAAGTACAGCAAGGTTGTACCGATTATATACACAGGCGCGGTAAACACGATAGAGAGAACGGAAAACGCCAGACCCGCCATCGGAATGTTTGTTATCCCTCCGCCAATTGCGCCGGCAATCCACATCGGGACGAGTACCGACAATGTGAGCAACAACAGTAAAGATAATACGCGCCACCAACTTTGTCGCACCCGTAAGACGGAGTCGTCGGACTCCGCGCGGTTACTTCGTGAACCGCTTCGCGAAGCGAACAGTTCTCTACTCCTGCGAAAAGAATCTATAACAGTGCGCTTCTCAATTACAATAGATTGAACGTACAGACTCCAGTTCACCAGCATCCACAGGAACAGCGGCACAATAGGAACAAGGGATATCACGCCTATTATGCCAATTTTCAGCAGTCCAATTCTAACAAGCTCGAATCCGACCACCAATAAAGAGATTAAAAACGCCGCGCCCAGAATGGAAAACAATCCAAATTGTTTAACCTGCTTAAACACCTGTTTAAGGGTCAATTGCTCGCCAAGATAACTCCTACAAATCGCTATGGTCAAAGCCCCCGCCGCAACAGCGCCGGCGATTAAAATAAGAAAATTCAGGAGCAACGGAAATTGTGCGAATTGCACCTGCCGCAATCCCGACAATATTACGATGGGCGCAAACAGTATGGCGACGATTTCCAAAAAGAGCGCGAAATTATCCCGATACAGTTTTATTGTCATCTTCAGAATATCCAATATTCCCATCTGTTGCAGTTTTGGTTGTTCTTCAGTCATGATATTCTCCTTTTACGAATTACGAATTACGAGTTGAAGAGTCGAATGTCGGGTGACGAGTGTTGTTTCCCGTTCAGCCACTCACTCACCTCTATTCATCTTCCGCATTCCGTTCACCCGCTATGCCCGGCGTGCGTCTCTTCCGTCCGTGGTTTTTTCTCCGCTTGCTTTTTTGCCATAGCCTCCAGTGCATGCTCGTTGAGCACCAACTGCGATTTTTTCATTAACTGTTCTTTCAAAGTTTCCGTCCGTTCTCGTCGTTTTCGCACCACCAGCACTCGTTTTATCGCTTCTTTGACATTATCAAAGGCGACGTAGCCTTTCCCGCTCCTCTCCCACACTTTGAATATGTAGTAGTTGTCCTGGAATTCAAAAGGCTCGCTGACTTCGCCTTCCTTCATTGCGAAAACCACCTCATGTAGCGGGTGCATCCTCACTTCAGCTAAGGAGATGAACTGCATATCCTTCTCTTCATACATATCCAGCTTGCGGGCGCTCCAGTCATCCACTGAGTATTTGCGCGCTACAACGCCAAAATCAGCGCCATCTTTTATCATCGCATAAGCTTCATCAGCCATGCGCTTCGCCGCTTTTCTTTCACTTTCATTGGGGTTTGCGTTCGGCCCCCAGGATTTTGATGCTGGAATGCGGATATAACTGACTTTTGCCCTCGGCGGTTGGGTAAATCTCTTCCGGTTCTCATTGTAATATTCCCTTGCCTCTTCGTCGGAGATATCCTTAATCCCAATTTTGCTGACGACCTCTTTTTCATAGAGAGAACCCTGTAAGATTGAATTTGTAATCTCCTGGATTGTCTCCTTATTTTTAAGGTCGAACATTTTACGGCGAGCGTCATCGACAAGCAGTTCATATTCAATCATGCGGTCTATCAGCTTTTCCTTGCCCGAAAAGCCGCTGAATTCAGCGCGCGAATTTATGGGCAAGTTATCATACCGCCGCTTAAACTCCTCCACCGTATAGCTCCGATTATTGACGGTAAAGAGAGTTCTCTTTGCGTTATCTTCAAACAGCTTCTTTTCTTTCTCTATAATCAGGGATTTTCGGATAGAATCAGCGACTTCCTCGAAACTCTTAGTGCGTTTGTCGCGTTTTTCAACCACCTGCACAATGTAGAAGCTGCCGTTATCTTCAAATAGAATACTGGTATCACCTTCGCGCAGATTGAATACATTTTCCTCAAAAATCTTACTTCTATCGCCCCTTTTAATGTAATCCGGCGCTTCGCCCCCTCCCTCCGCAAATGGTCCTTCGGAATATCTCTCCGCCACGGTGGAAAAAGGCACACCTGACCTCAGTTGGCTTTGAGCTTGTTCAGCTTTCTGACGCGAATGCGTCAGGATTTGTCGAACCTTTATCTTTTCCGGTTCTTCGTATTCGCTACGACTTCGGTAGAATCTTCGAAGTTCAGACTCCGAAGGCTCTTGGGGTTTCAGAAGTTCTAAATCCTTTCTGACGAAAGCGTTTCTTTTCAACTCGGCTAAATATTTGGGCATATATTCGCGGTGCATCTTCTTTTTCAAGATTTTCACAATGTCATCTCGTGCTTCGCTTAGCGTTCTTAATCCGAATCGTTTTTTATTCTCCTCATAATATTTTCGAATTTCCAATTCAGCGGGATTCATGCTTTCTTCCATCTCAAGGTGAGTATCCGTGACGTAAACATTTTCCGTTAAATATTTTATCAAATCCTGCGTATCCTCTTCTCGCCCTATTTTGTTTTCTCTGATATATTCCTGAAGCATCTGCTCTAACACCATCGCTTTAACTAAATTTTGATAATCCTCCGCTTTCAAATCGTAATGCTGCATACAGCAGTTTTCATGTTCTTCGCAGGATTGCTTCTTAAGCGCTTCCTCCGACCCGCCGCAGCAACCGGCGTGTTCTCCGCCATGTTGACCGCCGCAGCAATCCATCCCTTCACTTCGTTCGAGGGCAGGCCCTGTATGTTTAGCCGTTATTTCGTGACCGGCCTCCGAGACGGCCGATGCCGTCTTGCTATCATGCATGTCGCACGATTTGTCGGAATCGCAGCCGGAGGTCGCGCCGCCATGACAGCTCATGACCGGTGTGTGACATTTCGGGCCAATTTTGCTGATATAGGCGGTGAGTTGGTCGGTGGTGATGACGCCATTGACAAATTGTGCGACGACGTTATCATCCATGAAGAGCCGGTTCTTTTTCTCACAACCTATGGCAGCTAACATTAATGCCAACCCAAACAACCCTGTGAAAGCTAAAATAATCTTCTTAGAATTATGAAATTGCATTTGATTCCCTCCTTTCGGCAGGCGGAGGGGGATAGACGAAAGTTTTTCCTTCCATCCATCCTTCCCTTCCTTCCAATCTTCCATATTTATAAGCTATTTTAGACTTTCCGAGAGAACTCATTATACAAAAAACACCAAAATCACAACCCCCAACAGCATCATCAGCACTCCGACAGACAGCCTGAAAGTATTTTCATTTTTTCGTTGCAAACGCGCTACTGCTCCCCAGAGGGCAACGCGGCGGCTGGATACAATCAGAATGGCAAAAAGGGGCATCACGAACATCAGGTTATAAACTAAAAGGTATCCCAATCCTTTCATCGGGGCCGTCGAAGCTAAAAGCCCGATGATAGCCACATAAATCCCTCCTGAACACGGGAAGGTGCAAAGTCCGACCAAAAAAGCTCCGATGCCCACCGCTGGAATGGTGGCTTTGGAAAGCCAGTTTTCTATCGACTTATGAAATATTTTCGGCGTCTTGAGGCTTATGGGGAGCTTGGGAAAGAAAAAATCTTTAACGTTGATAGCCCCTAAAGCGATGAGCAAGTATGAGCCAATCTTTGCCATCAGATGCGGCTGATTGGAAAGTCGAACTGCTTTGAACAATCCTAACCCGATTGCAAGGTAAGTGAGATAGATAATTAAAATATAGAGAATACCCATGCCGAGGATATTTTTTGTCGTGCGCTTCAGCTTATAAAGCAGAGCGATGAAGAATATGAGCACTGCTATGGCGCACGGATTTATGCCGTCTGACAACCCTGTGCCCAGCACCATCGGCATCAATTTTCCAAAGGGAAGCGATTGAATAGTCTGAGCTTCGACTTCAGACGGCAAATCCTCCCCTTTGAGGGGATGGGAGGAATTTGATGGTGGTCTGTTTAACTTCAGCCAATTCAGATAAACGCTGACCGGTGTGTCGATTGGGTATTCCTTAATCTCCCCCCGAAATCCCCATATACTATACCGAACGGGGGCTTTATGCATCTCATCCTGAAGGATAATAATCTCGTCATAAAGAGCTTGATTCTCTTCTGCAAACAACTCTCTGACGAGCCGTTCTGGAATATGCCCCGCCAAAATAATCTTTGTCGAGGTATCTTCTTTTGTAGAATCGACTTCATCTACAAAAGTCATGATGTGCGACTCCATTGACAGAGGGATATTCAGAGCTTCGATTAAATTGTTGAGAACAACTCTGTTTTGTCGCTCATTTATGTAATCCTTCTTGGTGATATTTTGGGCATCCAATTCTGAAAGGACACGGGGTAGTGTCTCATGCACATACTCAAGACATGCGCCGCAAGCCTCGTTGTAGAAAATAGTGGCTTTATAAGGGTTCGCTTGAGCGTTTAACGCAAGCGCAAAGAGGCTATTAAAAATTATGAAACGTGAAACGTGATACGTAATACGTGATACGTGATACGTGAAATGTGGATATTGATTTTCTTTTATCATCGTTGGTCTATTGT
>DTYX01000792.1 GCA_012961655.1 Candidatus Poribacteria bacterium | reverse complement strand
TGCTTTTCGAACCTGTTCGTTCCTCACCGACGACTGTTCGCTTCGCTGGTCTTACGGCCGCCTTCAGGCGTGCAGAGTTTCACTGTGTTCCTTTGAATATCAACCGTCCCTGACAGATGCTAAGGTCTGACACAACGTATTTGCTTAGTTTAATGCGTTTCACAGCTATTTCTCCTCCAACATCAAAGCATATCATCTTACGCTAAACTCGTCAAGATAAAAAATAGTTGACAAAAATCAGAGGTTCGGGTATTATAGCCAAACATGCCAGTGGAACATTGATTTATCAGCTTTAGGTGAGAGGAACTTAAAACGGAGGATTTTGAATATGGAATTTCGACGAGTGATAAGAGATGGAATAGAATACAGGTTTGACCCGCTGACGAATGAACAGTGTAGAATAAATCCACGGCGAGCCAAAAGAGTGAAGCAAGTTGAAAATCCCGACAAAGTCGGAGCGGAAAGCGGGATTGAACTGGACGAGATTATCCGAAAATCCAAGGAGGGGTGTGTATTTTGCCCACAACTTATCGAAGAGAAAACCCCTGAGTTTCCACCGGACATTTCTCCAGATGGACGTATCAAAAGAGGAGAAACTATCATATTCCCCAATCTAAATCCATTCGGAGAGAACCACGCCGTTGGCATCATAACGACAGAGCATTTTTTACCTCTTGATGAATTTTCTGAAAGACAGCTTATGGATAATCTCATTGCTAGTATAAATTATATCCGTCGAGTCTACGAAAACAATAGGGACGCCAGATTTCCCATCTATATTTGGAATTACATGCCTCCGTCCGCGGGAAGCATCATCCATCCTCATGTCCAAATAATGGTAGAGGGGGAACCGTTGCCGCAGCAGAGATTGCTGCTGGACAAAAGTTTGGAATATTTTCAGCAGAACGGAAGCAATTATTGGACTGACTTAATTGAAGCAGAGAAAGAACCGGGTGGTGGTTTACGAAGTAAACCACTGAGCGAAGCGAACCATAAGACGAAGTCGTTGGTGAACGGAGTGAACAGATTCATTTTGGCAAATAATTCGCTAGCTTTGATAGCGAGCTTTGCACCGCGTGGCTTTAATGAAATTCAGTTTATCTTCCCCGAAATTAGCTCATTTATGGATTTGACAGATGCACATATAGTTGATTTTGTTCAATCTCTGAAAACTGTTTTGGTCGGATACAAAGAAATGGGAATTGGCTCATTTAATCTTGTGACATATTCTGGTCCGATGGACGAATCATTGGATTACTATTGCTTCAATATGAAGCTAATTTCTCGCCCATTCCCGCGTTGCGTTTATACGAATGACACAGGTCCGATGGAACGACTATACGATGTTCGGGTCATCGATACTTTGCCCGAACAGCTTGCTGAAAAGATGCGAAGTATAACGAACCGCCGGCTCTGCACGGACATATTACTTGCAAGAAACCTTTGCCAACGCTTCCCGAAAGTTACTCAGCGTGACGGGTTTGCTCAAAAGGTAGTCCACCTCTGATGGAATATCACCGGTGATGTTCATCATATTGCCAAATCCCGTCAACATAATGACGGGAACCGTCGACAGTCCCAAGCCCGTGCCACGCTCCTCTTTGGTGGAAAAGAACGGTTCAAAACAACGCTGTCGAACTTCGTCGGTCATACCGATACCTGCATCACTTACTTCGAGGACAACGCTTTCGCCATCGAGACGGCTTAGGATGGTAATCATCCCGCTTGTGGGCATCGCATCCACAGCGTTTAAAATCAGGTTGGTCAGCACTGTCCGTAATTCGGATTCGTTGCCGGAAGGTGATGGAACTTCCTGCAAGTCGGTTGAAATGTTGATGGTGACGTTGTTTGCCAACGCCTGGTCCTTCCACCTTGGCTGCGTTAGCTCGATGGCTTGCTCGACCACCTTGTTAAGGTTAATGGGGTTGAATATTTCGCCTTCTTCGCGTTGGCGGTAGAACTCGCGCAGTCGGTTGATTACTGAGGATGCGTCTTTTGCGGCTGCGCGCAAGCGTTCCTGCTGGACCATCTGCTGCTGTATCAACTTCAGTTCAGTTATATCCGTCAGCACTCCCTGTATTCCAATCACCCTATCTCCCATAAGGGTCTATCTCGGTCCTTTTCCCTGGTGATGAGTTGGTTGACGCCGCGGATGGCGCGAAGCACTCTATTTAGATGTTCTATCTTTTCCTCCGCCTTGTGTTTGTAGAGAGCCATTTCTATGGTGGTATGCAATTCCCTTTCGTCGAACGGTTTGATAATATACCCAAACGGCTCCGTTATTTTTGCCCGCCCCAGGGTTTCTTCATCTGCATGAGCAGTAAGATACACAACTGGAATGTTGAAACGCTTGCTTATCTGTTCAGCCGCTTCAATGCCGTCCATTTCACCTTCTAAGACGATATCCATCAGCACTAAAGAGGGGTTTTCCTCTTCTGCCTTTTTAATCGCTTCCTCTCCCGAAGACACCACTGCACAAACAGCATATCCTAAGGAAATCAAGCTGCTTTTAATGTCGTCGGCAACAATGATTTCGTCTTCAACAACCATAATTTGTATTTCCGACATTATTTTCATCCCATTTTCTCCTTCAACAAGCCAGCGGCATGCTCTACTCCCCGTGTTCCTTTTTTTAGGTTATTCGCTTGGCAATTCAGCGGATTTGAGAGCTCCGATTTCCTCTGGTTTTAGTCCAGTCATCTCTGAAATCAGAGCAATATCCATATCCTTTTGCAACATGGAAAGGGCTATCTCCTTCTCTCT
>DTYX01000791.1 GCA_012961655.1 Candidatus Poribacteria bacterium | reverse complement strand
CTCCAATGTTAATACACAAACGGCAACCTTTATGTAGAATTCTGTGACATTCATTCCAGACCAGATTAAGATGGTTGATATACTCCTCATAGGTGTCATTGAAACCTATCTGTTGTTCATTGCCATAATCTTTCAGTTGCCAATAAGGTGGAGAGGTAATAATAAGATGGATTGATTCATCTGGAACTTCTTTCATCCTCCTTGAATCACCGATGATTATTTTGTGCCATGTTTTCATATCATCACCATTTACAAATTTCTGTTTGATTTCATTTTATCAAAAAACAGCCAGTTTGTCAGCACAATTTCTGAACAATCCACTTTCCCGACCATTTTTTGCTATGGTTTAAGTATATCACATTGCCTAAACCTTTTTCAAATCAAATTTTAATTTGACGCGAAGCTGTAGCGAAGCTATACTATAAATCAAAAGTTTTTCAAAACAATCGATAGATGCGACGGATAATCCTTTTTCATCCGTTGCATCCGTTGATGTCTTTCACGCAAGGAGGATATCGGCATGCTTTGGTTCTTGATAATAAAGATTAGGTCAACACTCAGACGGATAGGGACGGGTGATAATGCCATACTCCTTTGGTTTATTGCGATAATTTTCATGGATACCATTCTCTATGGATTGCTATTCTATAATTGGGAGTATGGTACAAATCCAAATGTGAATTCCCCGTTGGACTTCATCTGGTATTCATTTATCACCATGACGACCATTGGTTACGGCGATATTTATCCGATAACTTCACTTGGTCGCATTGTTACCATTCCATTTACTCTTATTTCATTAACCTGCTTTGGCGGCGTTATTTCCATCCTTGGCGCGAAATTGATGGTCCGCCACGAAAGGAGGATGAAGGGATTGACGAAACTAAATGTTGATGGACACGTTATTTTGGTCGATTGTAGCGAAGATGCTCGGAAAAAAGAGATCATCGCAAGGATAATCGAGTCTTTGCGGCAAGACTGGGAGACTGAATCATGGCCTATCGTCATAGTTGCTCAAGGATATGAACAACTGCCTGACCCATTGCCTGATTTCTCCAATGTGTATTTTTGTCAAGGTTCGGTTACGACAGAATTGCCCTATAATCGCGCCAATATTTCCGCGGCGAAAGTTGCCATAATTCTGAGTCGATCTAGTCAAGACGCGCAGGTTGACGATGCGATAAGTCTGGCGGCCTTACAGGTGATAAAATATCTGAATCCACGCATAGAAGCGCGGGCAGAATGCGCCAATTTAGAACATGAGCCGCTCTTTAAAGCCGCGGGCTGCGAAGCTGTTATTAACATGCGCGCCCTGGAATCGCATATTATGGCAAAGAGCGTCGTAGACCCAGACACAGCGCCGGTTATACTTCAGATGCTCAATCCTGGCGTCGGCAATACGCTGCATACTATTCGTCAGACAAATTTGGAAGGTGTGACATTTGGCTCGATTGAAACCGCGTTGGAAGAGGACAAAGAGAAGATTATGACCATAGGAATAAGCAAATATAGTCAGAAGCAACAACTGCTCAATCCCGATGACGAAACGCTGATAGAAATGAAAGATAGACTTATCGTGCTGGCAAAGAAAAGACCGAAATGGAAGGGAAAAGAGGGCATGGAACACCATATTCTTGAGAAACTGCAGGAGGAAGAATAATGCTTTCCAAAAACTGGATAGTCATGGTGGGTTTAATTTGCGCTATCATTGTCATGGCTTTGGTGAGTTATAAACGTTCGTTGTTGCAACTCCCCCGAAAAATTGTTATTGCCACAGGCTCAACTCAAGGCTACTACTATAAACTTGGGAACGAGATGAAAAGAATCATCGAAAAAGAGCATCCAAAAGCTCAGGTGGAAATCTTGCCAACTCAAGGCTCTTATGAGAATCTGAAGCTGATAGAACGCGGGGAAGCCTATTTCGCCTTCTATCAAAACAGCGGCGATACAACAACTTCAATAAGGTCGGTGGCGAATCTATATTCGGAAGCGTTGCATCTCATCGTTAAAAATTCATCAGGGATTACCTCCATAAAAGAGTTGAAGGGAAAGACCGTCGCTATAGGTTCTGAAGGGAGTGGCACACGATTGATGGCTCTCGAAGTTCTGAAGCATTACGGCATCGAATTGAACGATTTTGAACATCGTAGCTACGGATTGGATGAGTTGGACGCCATGTTTCCCAAGGATTTGCAAGCCGCTTTCATTGTCATGAGAGTATTAGCCCCTGGGCTGCTCGACTTATTCAGAAAACATGAGGATTTGCAATTGGTACCAATTGAATACAGCGAGGCGTT
>DTYX01000790.1 GCA_012961655.1 Candidatus Poribacteria bacterium | reverse complement strand
TTCATATAAAGCCCCACGGGGCAAATAAAAAAGAAAGGAAGGATAAAAAAATGCGTTTAGTTTTAACCATAATTGCACTTAGCGCAATTATTTGCGCCGGTGCTCATGCTGATATCACCGCTGACCTCACCGACGGTCTGGTTTCGGCATGGCTTTTCAACGATGGCAGTGCTGCAGACTCAGTTGGAGGAAACGATGGTATCATCCACGGCGCGACCTCGGCTGATGGCAAATATGGTAGCGCTTTAAGTTTTAACGGAGTCGATAATTACGTCGAAATTCCAGATGACCCCAGTTTACATCTGCCCGAAGGTCTGACTGTCGCAGCATGGATGAATGTCAATGTCGGTGGTAACCATGCGGCTATTTGCTGGAAAGGTGTCAAAGTTGGATGGGGACCAAACTTTTCGTGGCGTGTCTGCACAACCTCTGATACTAACATGACATGGGGACGTTGTCCAGAAGGTACAGAAGGCTGGTTTGCGACAGATGGTGTCATTCCGGGATTAGGAGAATGGGTTCATGTAGCCCTAACTTCAGGTACGGATGGACCACCCTATATGAGATGCTATGTCAATTCCGAAGACAAGACTGGTGTGTCAGGCCAGGATGGCATGAATAATCCTCCGCCCTATCAAGTATTTGAAGGCATTCCTATCGAAATCGGTGTTGGTCGAGCCATAGGTGGAACTGAAGGGAATGACACGTACTTTGATGGCATGATTGACGAGGTCCTAATCTACAACAGACCTTTGTCCGCAGGCGAAATCAGTGAATTGATGAACACTGATATGGGAACAGCTATAACAGCAGTTGAGGCTGCTGGCAAGATAGCATCAGTCTGGGGAAAAATTAAAGAACAATAAAAGTTGTTAATTCAAAAAGCAAGCCCGAATCGATAAACCAAACGGTTCGGGCTTTATTTTTCTTGATTAACTTGACATTGTCACATTCATAATAAGAGCTTGAAGATGATTATGCCCAGGAAAGATATTTATCATGATAGTGTGAAAAATGTGCTAATAAAAGATGGATGGACAATTACGCATGACCCTTTGACACTATCCTTTGGGGATAAAGATATCTATGTAGATATAGGAATGGCTGTTCCTGAAACAGCTTTTAGGTATCTTCAGTGGGCGATTGGGACAATTGATTATAAAAAGACAGAAACTGAAGTTAATTGTTTTCAATCTGGCATCGCTGATGAATTAGAAGAGGCTGGCGTCCCAAAAGATAAGATTGTGTTGGGATTTCGTTCTCCGGACGTTAGAAAATATACTGGATACGCTGTATGTTGATTTCAAATGGGAAATAGACTATGAATTCATTATCCAAGATATCTATTTGTTTATTCGTCTTAATTCTATGTGTATTCACGCCTGTTTGTCACCCTGCTGAATCATCCCATCAGTTTGATTCTCCTGCCGAAAAAAGAAAAGCCGCGCTAAATCATTATCGACTTGGCAGACGCCATGCCGACTTGGGACAACTATATGACCTCGCAATTGAAGAATATAAAAAAGCGATACAACTTGACCCCACAATAGCCGAAGTATATTGCGAACTGGGCGCGGCTTATCGCGGGAAGAATATGATGGATGAAGCTGCCAAAGCTTACAAGCATGCGCTTACGTTGGAGTCTACTGATGATACGCATGGGGTTGCAAACCTATGTCTCGGTCTTATCCACATGGGACAGGGCAAATTTGATGAAGCGGAGAAATACGCCTCAGAGGCGGTAAAGCTGATTCCTGATATGGCGGCGGCCCATCATAGACTCGCAGATATATATGTAAAGCGTGGAAAACTTGAACAGGCAATTGCTGAATATAAACGCGCTATTGAATTGGATGCAGATGTAGCGGGAACTTATGAGGGCTTAGGACTTATTTATACAACTCAGGGAAAAGCTGAAGAATCCATCAAATATTACAAGGAAGCAATCAAGCGAAATCGATACAACCCAGATTCATACTACAATATGGCGAGATGTTACCTCAGATTAAAGAAGACAAAAGAGGGCAAAAAACTGATGGAGATATTCAAGCAGATGAAAAGATATCAGGATGAGGTAACGCGCTACAAGAAAGCATCTCAGAAGAAGCCAAATGATGTGATGTTGCACCTCGAATTAGCCCAGTTGCATTATGAACACGGCAATCTTGATGAGGTTATCAGAGAATATGAATATGTGATATATATCGCCCCGGATTTTGCACCGGCATATAACAACGTCGGTTTAGCGTACCTGCAAAAGAATAATTTTGAAAAAGCGAAACAGGCTTTTGAAAAAACGATAGAATTAAATCCGAAAGCTGCTACGGCTTATCTTGCTCTCGGACAACTCTACGCCCACCAGGAAAAGTTTAATTTGGCTAAATCACAATATCAAAAAGCTATTCAACTCGCTCCCGAATACGAACCTGCCTATGTAGGTCTGGTAAACCTCTATCTCCAACAGCACGAGCTAAATAGTGCTATTAAAACTTACGCCGAATTTGCCAAAACTCAGCCGGAATCACCTCAAACATGGTTGCGGCTGGGAATCCTCCAACTAAAGGGAAAACAGTATGATGATGCGATTAATAGTTTCAGAAAAGCCATTGAATTGGATTCTAATTACGCAGAAGCGTACAATAACTTAGCGTGGCTTTACGTAGATAGAGGTAAAAATCTTAAGGAAGCTCAAAAGCTTGCCCAAAAAGCTGTCGAATTAAAACCGGAAGCGTCTCATCTGGATACGCTCGCTTATGCGTATTACAAAGATGGACAGTATCAGAAGGCGGAGAAAGAGATTACGCGCGCACTCGAATTGGAGCCAGAAAACAAAGCATATCGGGAACGTTTAGAAAAAATACGGCGAGCAAAAATGCAGAGATAATATCTGAGAATTGAGGGGTGAAGCTAATGTCTACTACCAAAGTTCAGATAAATCAGGATGTGGTGACTGCACAAACAAACATTGAAGTTTCCGCGGAGACTTCATTCCAAAGTATTAAGTTTCCGAAAAAAACTCATTCTAAACAATGGATGACAGCAGAAGAGTTTTTCAAGATAGCGCCTAAGTTCGGGCGTTGTGAATTAGTAAAGGGGGAAATTGTATCAATGCCGCCAACAGGTGGAGAACATGGAGCTATTGCAGCCAAAATCCTAGCGCGCCTATTGATTTATGTGGAAAATCAGGATTTGGGAGAGGTCTTCGCCGCCGAAACGGGTTTTATTATCAAACATGCAACGGAAGAACAAGAAAGAGACACCGTCCGAGGAATAGATGTTTCGTTTGTGAGAAAGGAACGTATCACGGAGGTTCCAAAGAAATATATTCCCTTCCCCCCTGATTTAGCGGTGGAGGTGGTTTCTCCGAATGATTCAGAGAGTGAAATTCAAACAAAGGTGCAGGAATATCAACACGCTGGTGTTCCGCTGATTTGGGTGGTGCGCCCTGAAGCGCAAACGGTAACTGTTCATCGACTCAATTCCAAAGTCGAAGTCTTGGGCACAGATGATATGCTCTCTGGAGAAGACGTCATTCCAGATTTCACCTGTCCAGTGGCGGATATTTTTGCATAGTAGGTTTGCTTTTCCTATACATAAAAGAGTATCGTATTGCGTGTTACGTATTGCGTATTCCATTGCGCAACACGTTTCACGCAAAATGAAATTGCAAGCTAAAATCAGTATAAATTATTGAGTATATTGACTGTGTCAATGTTTGTAAAAATGACTGAAATTATCACCACAATCAATGCGAATCGTAGTAACGAATTTATTCGTTTGGGAATTTTGTTCCGCAAAATTATTTATCTCTTCGTGGTATGTTTTCTCGTTTCATCTGCGGCTTTTGCAGGTTCCGAAAAATCTGAGGTCACATTCGTCGATGTCGCAGAATCGTCAGGCATCAATTTTGTACACACAGACGGAAACAGCGGCAAACGTTTTGTCCTTGAGATTCTCGGCGGCGGCGCGGCATTCTTCGATTACGATAATGACGGCTTTCTGGACATCTATCTTGTCAATGCTGCTCCGTTAATAGAGCCTCAATCACCAATGGATATTGAGCCAAAGAACGCCCTGTATCATAACAATGGAGACGGGACATTTACGGATGTTACCGACTTGGCGGGAGTTGGACACAACGGCTACGGTGTGGGTTGTTCCGCTGGCGATTACGATAATGATGGCGACTTGGATTTGTATATAACCAATTTCGGCCCGAATGTGCTTTATCGTAACAATGGCGACGGGACATTTACAGATGTCACGGAATCTGCAAACGTCGGTAGTCCTCTTTTGAGCACTGGATGCGCCTGGACGGACTATGACAACGATGGCGATATAGACTTATTTGTGGCGAATTATGTGGACTGGACGGTGGAAACTGATAGAGCCTGCTATGCCAAAGAACTTAGGGTATACTGCAACCCGAAGATATATCCCGGCACTCACGATGTGCTTTATCGTAACAATAGCGACGGGCGGTTTAGCGCAGCTAAACTGCTGAGCGAAGCGAACACTTTTACCGATGTGTCAGAAGAAGTTGGAATTTGGACAGCCGCACCGAATCG
>DTYX01000789.1 GCA_012961655.1 Candidatus Poribacteria bacterium | reverse complement strand
TTCGCTCTGCGGGTACTGAACAATCCACCGGAACCAAGCTGCTGAGCATCAGTGGCGATTGCGCCCAGCCAGGAATTTATGAATATCCCTTTGGTGTTTCAATCCGACAAACCAAGAGATGCTCTGGACATGCCTTGGGCTACGAGGAAATGTAACATTGTCAAGCTACTGAACATCCATAACTATCTTCAATAAATCTTCCTTACTTTTTATTGCATCACAGTATAATCGTCCTTGATAGAACCTACGGATGCCATCCTCTCCCTCTTTTTCAAATTCTGCCCTGATGCGAAGGTCAATCTCTTCGAGACAATCGATATAAATGCGAAGTCCATCAAGTTCCACACTGATGGTTGACGCTCTCACAACGGCGGTTGAGATGAGCGCCTGTTCGCCTGATATTTTGCGAGTCGCCTCTTCGACGGTGCTTTTGCCATTTAGGACTGCAGAGACATCTCTGGCAAAATTCATGAAAGGTATGGCGCGATAGCCTGTTTCGTAATAATTGCCATCGCTGTCCGTTGCGCCGGCGATAAATCCCTTATTCACAAATTTAAACCCATCATTTGTTGTAAGTTCTTCGCCGCGTCTGGTTGAGTCGATACGGATGTGTCCTTCTGTTCCCCACAACTCAAATCCCTGGTAGACTATCGCCGGAAATGTTTCGTTCATGACCCAGTTTGTGTCAAATACGACATTTGCGCCGTTATCAAACGCCACCATTGCGACCATATCATCGTAGGAATCAATACCGAGGCTTTTGAGTTTCTTCTTGTGACCTGTCGCTGAAACCCATACCGGCTGAGGAAAATCCATGGCGAAAGCCACGAGGTCTACCATGTGTGAACCCAAAAATGAAAACGAACTGGCAAGGTGCGCCCAACCGCGGAACCAATCTCTCGGCACGACTATCTGGTCTTTCATCCAGGCATAGCCATTCAGAATTTCGCCAAGGTCGCCTGCGCCGTCTTTGACGACATCGGGCAACTGATTATGATACGGGTCTGGGCGCTTGTGAAAATCAACTTGTAAGACCTTATTTTGTTTCTTCGATTCTCTCACTACCTCTAACGCGCCAAGATATGTAATATCCAACGGCTTTTCACAGAATATATGTTTCCCCCCTTCAGCGGCAGCCATCAGATAAGCGTGGTGCGCGAAATCAGGAGTGGAAACATATACTGCATTGCCGCTCTCAGGGGATTTGATAAACTCGGTGAGGGTTTCCTCTGTGCCGTGTAATCTGGTCAGCGAATTGAAATAATCTTCGGGCAATCGGTCTTCTGTGATACTCGCCCGCGCAAAAAGTTCTCGCGCTTGAGAATAAGGTTTTTCAACGATATCGCCAAACCCAACTGTCTCGACCAATTCGCCTTGACTCTTAAATCCCAATTGTCGCCATATCGCTAATGACGACGTGCCGAATGTTCCAAGTCCTACTTGGAATAGTCTAATCTTTTTTTGTTCTGAATCCATATTCGTATCCCTCTAATGTAACATATGACAACGAATTCAAGGATTTATATTCATAGAATGCAACCTAAATTCAAGCAACCGCAAAGTCTGTATACGGGCGAATGTCAGGTGGTTTAAACGCCAATACGATTCGGTCATGCGGGATGCGTAATACGTAATGCGTAATGCGTGATATGTAATTCGTGTAATTCGTGAAAATTCGCGCAATTCGTGATTTGGGCATACTCTTCAATGAGTTCCCGAATTATTTTTCGATAGTGGTTCAAGTTATCCATTTAATAATCACCTCGAAAACTTTTGATTTCGACAGCGATTTTTTCGTCGTTTTTCTCGGCGGCTAAGAGTCGTTCTGCCCCAAGGTCAACATAGACATCTTTATTCCCAAAAGTAAGCGTGTAAGGGTCATGGGTAATAGTCCACCCGTCCTTCCTTTGTGGTCAAATAAGCATATCTATCTTATACAATCTACAAGATTATCCTCAAACTTCGCTTTAGATAGTCCCCTCCACATGCCAAAATGATTATAGGTATGCTAGGAGTCGTTTAATCCTCTGTATTCGTTGTCATATTCGACTTGATTTATAACTAATATTTCCCAGATTCAATGCCGCTATGGCGCTTATCGCCAACGCTTCTTGAGCTTGTTTGATATCTATCTTATCGCCAGGTTGATGAGCATCAGCCAACAATCCTGGTCCGAATGTCACGACATTGTAGCCTTCTTTTGCAAAGATTCTCGCGTCACAACTCACGAGCCAAGCTGTAGGCTCGCCAAAATCCAATCCCAATTCTTCAAAAGCGCTTTGCATCGCTTGCATCGCCGGACAATCAACCGGGCTGACATACGCATCGTTATGCAATTTCTCATATGTGGTAACCGCCATCTCCGGCTTGTATGTCACTCCAATCACTTGACAATATTCCCGCGCGCCTCTTGTGACGGCATTACTCAATCGCTTCTGTACTTCTTCAATGGTGTGCGTCGGAATAAATCCCTGTCCCCCCTCTATAACTAATTTGCGAGAATCGGAATCTTTTCCCATCGATACCGCAATTTTAACGCCCTTCATTTCCCGTTCAAAATCTTTGAACGCTTTGATAATGTACGCTCCTTTTGTAATCGCATCGTCGCACTCAAGGATAGCGCCCATGTGTCCGCCTTTTCCGAATATTTCAAGCTCATACTGTTCCCCTTTTGTAAAAGGGGGATACAGGGGGATTTTCGATAGATTGTAATGTTTCTCGACTTTAACTTTTCCCGTAGCTGGGTCTAACTCTTTAGTCTTATCTCCATAGTCGTCGCGATATGCGCGGACGCCTTCATCAACTATTTGTCGTAATTGTTTTGAACTTATTCCATCGACGGATATTTTAAATCCGACGTAATCGTTTACCGCGGAAGGATGTTCGCCGTAGCTGCCGAGAATTCCTTGGCACGTCTGAACGGGACGAGTTGGGAACAAGGGGTGGTCGCTTTCGCTTTTGATTTTCCGCCCTTCTTCCTCAAGCGCGAGAACGACGTAGGCTTGCATTTCCGCGACGCTGATTCTATCATCAAAAGCCCCATCCAATTCTATCTTATACCAAAGCGCGCCTCGATTGGCGGGATGAGCCTTGTTATCTGTAATTTCAAACACAATAACATCCTTCGCGTCCTTGAAGGACTGGTCAATCGATAGCGATAGGCTGCCGTTGCCCCCCGGCTCTTCATCTATCACAAACTGATACACCCTATTCTGATTTATCGGTTCGCCGAGTTCTTTCAGCAGTTTAATCTGAGATAGCATAAGCGCCACTTGTCCCTTCGCGTCGCACGCTCCGCGTCCATAAATTAAGTCGCCTTCTCTGTGAAACTCAAGGAACGGCGCGACCGTATCGATATGCGAGTTGTAGATAACCTTTTGTCCACTTCCGCATCTGTTCTGCCCTTTCACAACAGCGACCAAGTTGTATCTGCCTCTATATGTTTCTTTAACAGATAAGCCTTGTGGATTCTCAGGCGTTTTCGTATAATGCGGAAAAGTGAAATATGGATGGGACTCGATGGCTTCATTGATGGGAATTCGCTTAATTATGACGCTATCATCGATGTTCTTCAATTCACTCTCGATTATTCCAAAGGTCTTAATCTCACTTTCCCTTATTACTGAAATATCGCTTTTGGGAGTCGTATCAATAGCCAAGAGTTCCATCAACAATTCCGCATAATACTCTTTATATCTATCGGAGTAAGCTAACTCTTTGATTTTCTTAACTGGAAGAGACATACTTCCACCTCACAGACTGTAACATAAACAGGTCTTTGATAATTTGATATAACGGGCTAAAAGCTCATATGCAAACAACTCTATGCCCTTAGCTTTTTATCAGAGATATGTTTACATTACAAACGCATAGGATAGTTCAATAATGTTGCCTTTAGTTTATCATTTTTTCCACTACACATCAATTAAAATTTTTCATTGTTAAAGTTGGTTATAGATGATACTGTAGAGTGATAAGTGATGAGTGATAGTTGCTTCTCATTTCACGCCTTACGAAAAATATATTGCGTGAAGTAGTGTCAAAATGTGGGCGGACTCAACAAGGAGTACAATATGAAAGAATATCGAGTTGGTGTAATCGGATGCGGTAGCATATCTAGAGCGCATGCGAATGGCTATATGTCAGCGGAAATGCCCATCGTCGCCGCGGCTGATATAAGCCAGGAACAACTGGACAAATTCGCCGCTGAATACAATGTCGAAAAATTGTATACCGACTACACTCAAATGCTGGCGAAAGAGGAACTGGATATCGTCAGTATATGCGCGTGGCCTCCGTTGCATCGAGAAATGGTGGTCAATACTGCAAATGCAGGAGTGAGAGGGATTCTGTGCGAAAAACCGATGACTGTGAATTTAGCCGAAGCGGACAAGATGATTTCCGCTTGCGATAAGTCCAATACAAAGCTAGCTATCGGTCATCAACGACGTTTTGAAGCGCAATACGTTAAAGCGAAGGAACTAATCGAAACAGGCGCAATCGGCGACCTAATCAGTGTTCACGGATGTTGCGGCGGGGATTTGCTCTCGGATGGCACGCACAACGTTGACCTGCTGCGGTTCTACGCCGATGATTCGCCGATTCAGTGGGTGATAGGTCAGATGGATGGACATCAGAAACGCACTCGATATGGACACTATGTCGAAGATGCCGCCATCGGTTATTTTCAATTTGAAAGCGGCGTTCGCGGATTTATCGAATTAGGCAAGGTTTCTTTGCCCGGTTACCAGCGGGCATACATCGACGGTACAGATGGTAGAATTGAGGTAAATATCCCAAATCAGCCCAGAGTGCGCGTCCGACGGAAAGGTGACACCGATTGGTTTGCTCCAGAACTACATGGCGACAATCCCTTCAAACTGGAGATTCTGGCTCTCGTCGAATGCATTGAACAAGACAAGGAACATATACTGAGCGGAAGAGAAGCGAGAAAGGCGTTGGAGGTACTGATTGCAGTTTTTGAATCTTCTCGACGCAGAGCGTTAATTGAATTGCCGTTGGAAGTCTATGATTATCCTTTGGAGACGATGATAAAAGTGGGAGAATTGTAGCTGGTCGCCGAAAAATAGGGGGCAATACCGTTGGCTAATGGTATAGCGCGGATAAACAGAATACTCGGATATTACTTGAATCCGTTCATTCTGCCAATTCGTGCTATAAAACCGAGTCCAAGTATTCTGAAAATCTGGTTTCGCGTTTATTACTTTGTAACTCACTGCTCTACTCATCGAGTATCAACCTTATGGGCATTCCTTAGTTTAACAACATTGCCCAAAAGTTCAGGAGTGGTAACAATGTTTAGAGAGATAATTTGCTTTACTTTAATTGTTTTATCTTTATCTGCTCTACCAGCGAGCGCTTTGGATATGAACGAGGGAGGTAAAATGAAAAAGAACATTTCAATAACTGTCGGATTGAAAGACGCGGATATCGTAGGGTCGGACAATCGCGCTTTGCAAGCCGCGGTGGATTATATCGCCATGTTGGGCGGCGGGACGGTAAGAATTTTGCAAGGAACCTACTTGATGAAAGACTCGCTGCATCTACGCAGCAATATTACAGTCATCGGAGAAGAGAACACCGTATTAAGAAAGTGCGATAGTCATAAATCATCGCTCGTTACCGACGGCGATTATGGAGAAGAACAGATAACGGTGGAGGATGCGTCAGGCTTTGAAGTCGGCACAGGAATAACTGTACGCGATGACAATGCGGGCGGTTTTCATACAACCGTAGCGACCATCATCGCTTCCGAAGAAGAAAATGTGTTTATCATCAACAAACCGTTGCTTGCGGATTGTATGGTTCGTCGGAATGCCATTGCCAAAACTACATTTCCGGTCATCAGCGGATACTATGTCGAAAATATCAAACTGGAAAATTTGACGATTGATGGCAATAGGGAAAACAATGAACCTCTAAATGGCTGCCGCGGCGCGGGAATTTTTCTCTATCGAGCGAATCACGTTCATATTACAGATTGTGTGACCCATAGCTACAATGGCGATGGCATCAGCTTTCAACAAAGCAACGACATCATCATTGAAAGTTGCGTATCGCATAACAACGCAAATCTTGGCTTTCATCCGGGCAGCGGTTCACAACGCCCAATCATGAGAAATAATACCGCATACAATAACGGCGGAGATGGATTATTTCTCTGCTGGCGAGTGCGGCACGGATTATTTGAAGGCAATGAACTCAAAGATAACGAGCGATATGGTATCTCCATCGGGCATAAAGATTCCGATAACATCCTACGCAATAACATCGTGACCGGTAACAAGAGGCACGGTGTCTATTTTCGAGATGAGCCAAAGTATACTGGCGGACACCGGAATTTGCTTGAGAATAATAGGATAGAAAATAATGGCGTTGGCGGCGATGGCTGTGGCATTTACATAGATGGCGAAACTGAGGACATCACCATCAGAGGAAATGTCATTTCCGACACACGTCCTGAAGGTCAGAAGACTCAGCGATTTGGAATCTTCGTCGGAAAAAAAGCGGCTCGAATTATCATACAAGACAACAAAATAGAGGGAAACATGGAAGCGCCCGTCAAGTATGAGGCGGAGGATGATTAGATACCACGGACTGTATCGACGAACGCGGGTTTTAGGTCAGCGGTATCATCTTGGAGAAGGGGAAATAAATTATTATGGAAGAAAACGAAACCCAAAAAATAAACACATTCAAAAGATTAACGGGTGTTATCACGAACCCGGTCGCCACTTTTGAAGACATTCGCAAGCGTTGGCAAATATCGAAATTCTCAACTTGTGGTACATTGCTTTGGTAATCGTAGGAATTTCCGTAGCGGAAGGAATGTCTCGGAAACAGGCTGTTATCCCCTGGGCAATCTGGTGGGTTATATTAACTGCTCTACAAATTGTTGGAACATTTTTCCAAAGGGGCGCGGTGGCTGGATAGGTTACTAAATCCAACGGCTTTAGATCGGTGTTTGGTAATACATCATTTAAATTTAATTTGACTTTTTCACCGAAGTTTGTTAAAATTTTACTGTTGATATATTTCGATAAAATTCGTAAGAACAAAAATAGGAGGTAATAAGAGGTGAAAATCAGAGTATCAGGAATATCTCTGGTATGTATCAGTCTAATTTTTCTTGGGCTAATACTCGCAGCCC
>DTYX01000788.1 GCA_012961655.1 Candidatus Poribacteria bacterium | reverse complement strand
GTTGGCTTACCTGATTTACAACTACACTCGTCATTGTTGCCATTGCCCAAAAGCTGACCTGAAACAACATATTTCCCCCTTGTAAACGAATTATATTATGAAATCACCGCGCCTGTTTAGTACTCTATCCCCTTCTGAGCCTTAATTCCTGAGTGATAATGGTGTTTAATCTCTTGCATTTCCGTGACGAGGTCGGCAATTTTGACTAAAGATTCCGGGGCGTCACGTCCTGTCACGACGATATGCAGGTCTTTGGGGTGGCTTTTAAGGAAACCGACTATTTCATCCTCGTCGACCATTTTGTATTTCATTAGATAGGTCAGTTCATCCAGCACAACTAACTGATATTTTCCCGAATTGATACTCTCCTTCGCAAACCGCCACGCTTCTCTAGCCGCCTGTACGTCTTTTTCGATATCCTTGGATTTCCAAGTGAACCCTTTGCCTAAAACATGAAGATCTAAGAGTTCCCCAAAACGCTTCGCTGAGATTAATTCCCCGTATCTCCAAGCGCCTTTGATGAACTGAATCATACAGACTTTAAATCCATGTCCTAAAGCCCTAAATATCATCCCCAACGCGGCTGTTGTTTTACCTTTGCCTTTGCCGGTATAGACCATCAAAAGTCCTTTTTTCACAATGCTTCTCCTTCCGATGAAGGCTAAGTCCATAACAAATTTGTCGCGCAGATGTTCGCACTATAATTCCACCTCCGACGTAGCCTAACTATATTTCCTCTTCCCGCAGATATTGAGCGGCGTCTTCTGGCGCCGTTGGATTGATGTAGAATCCCGTTCCCCATTCGAAACCTGCAGGGGTAGTCACTCGAGGCATAATTTCTATATGCCAATGGTAATCTTCGTCTATTGTAGTCCAATAGTCCCGTCGTGGTCTTCTGTAAGGGGCGGTGTGGATGACGTAATTAAAGGCGGGATTGGAAAGAGCTTTCGCCAGTCGAAGAAGAGAATCCTTCAATATTTGCGCCAAACCTGCTATATCATCATCGCTTACGCTCATGAAATCCGAATGGTGTTGACTAGGGAGAATCCACATTTCGAATGGGAATCGGGAAGCATACGGGGCAATGGTTATGAAATTCCCCATCTCCGAGATTACCCGAGTCTTCAGTTCCCTTTCCTGCCTTATTATGTCACAAAAGATACATCTTTCTTTATAGTCGAAATGTGCTTTGGCGCCTATCAACTCTTCTTTCAGACGTTTGGGGGTGATGGGTAGAGCCATCAATTGAGAGTGAGGATGAGCTATAGAAGCCCCGGCACGTGCGCCTTGGTTCTTAAATATCAAGGTATATCTAAATCTTCTATCGTTTGCCAGGTCCAGTATCCTCGATTTATACGCCCTGAGCACTTTCTCTATCTGTTCGACAGGCAGAAAGGCGAAATCTAATTCGTGGCTGGGACTTTCGATGATTACTTCGTGCGCTCCGACGCCATTCATCATGTCGAAAATCCCGACGCCGCTTTTGCCAAGTTCTCCTTCGACTTTCAAAGCTGGAAATTTATTCGGTACGACTCGAACTTGCCAACCTGGTGAATTCGGTTCTGTGCCGGGATTTCTGAAAGCTAAGATTTCAGGTGGAGTATTAGATTCACCTCCTTCACATAAGACACAAATTTTGCCTCTCTCCTCTTGCGTCTGCTTAATCTCTTTCGGTCTGGCGCTTCTTTCGGGCGCGACAATAACCCATCTGCCAATAATCGGGTCTTTTCTAAGTTCTGACATCTCTTTTAACTTTCCTCCCTGTTAGATGGATTTTGGGTTCACGAAAGTTGACGATTTTCCCGCCAACAATTTTTTCACTTCCGCTTTCAAGTCTGATATATCACTGGATTTCACCATATACGTCTCCGCCGCCCAGGTCGTAATATCCATGCGATAATCAGTGTAGGCGGAGTTTATGATGATGGGTAATCTTTTGCCCGTCTGCGCAAACCTATCCAGAAATTCAATGCCATCTACCTTAGGCATTCTTATATCCAGTATAACCAGGTCGGGATTCTCTCGTTCAACTTTTTGCAGAGCTTCCTGACCATCTGCCGCTAATATTACATTGTAACCCTCATCCATCAGTTCCAGTTGATACAACTTACGTATGCTTTCTTCATCATCAACCACTAGAATAGTGGCGCTCATCATTATCACTCCCTTATAATATGATGTCGAGATTCATATCTCGACGCTTATTCTCCGCCTGTCCTCCTCATATACGAGGGGATGTAAGGGGGCAGGGGGGCGTCCTCTCGCAAATATTTCCGCATCTGGATTAACTCTAAGGACACATACGTTTCTCGCGCTTCACGTTCAGCGATTTCTATGCAATATATAAAATGTTTTCGACTGCTTGCAGCTTGAGCTTCGGCAAAGTTTTGTGGAACTGATATGGCAGAATCAGCGCTTTGATACCCCAAAGCACGCGCACCGCATGTGTTTGGCAGCTTATCCGCTATCTCCAAAACACTTAAAGCAAACCGCTTCAATCGGTTGAGCAACTCCTCTATTGGAGACATCTTATGGCTCATAATTGAATCTCCTCATTCCGAATTCCGAATTCCTCCCTCTAAGCGCCGAAAAACCTTAATCCCCAACCTTTGCTGTCCTCATCTATAATTCCTCTTATCATGCCAATATATTTATCAGCCAAATCGTGCGCTTTTTGCATTGAATCGGATTCAGCATTAACGTGAAAAATTGGTCTACTTACGTCTGGTAGAATTAAGACCCAATCGTCGTTGTCAAAGTGAATTTTCACTCCGTCGATAAGTTCCGCGTTTTTATCTTTGGCTTCTTCGATGACGTTACGCATCACTGTGCCTTTAAGTTCCCATGGACAAGATACATGTTCTCGCACCATTGCGGAAGTGGGAAATAACTTTTTCAATTCCCCCAGCTTGGCATTCTCTTGAGCCATCATTTCCAAAGTTTTCACTAGCGCTCCCATAGCATCAAAAACTGGATGGAATTTCGGGAAGATATACCCATTTTTAGTGCCGCCGACAAAATTAATCTCTTGGCTTGCCGCCACTTCCATCATTGAACGAATGCTTGTTTTCGTTCGAATCACTTCGGCGCCGTATTCCTCCGCCATTCGGTCAATGATTCTCGAAGCAGTTACAGGGACGGCAATTTTACCATCTTTGGCGGATTTTAAAACTAACATCACAAGAATCGCAAGTGTATCATCTTCCATTAGGATATCGCCGCTTTCATCGACGATAAACAGGCGTTCCGCGCTGGTATCGAGCATAAATCCGGCGTCAGCCTGTAACGTCGTGACTATGTTGGATAGTTCTTTAAGTGAATTCTCGAAATCTTGCTGCGTTCTCCTCAAGCGCATCTCGCCGATAGAGGTATTCAGACTGATAATTTCGCAGCCCAATTCGCCCATTATGGCTGACAGAATTGTCGAAGCGCTGCCGTAAGCGTAATCTATGACAATTTTAAATCCCTTGGAGCGAATAGTATCACCGTCGATAAAGTTTCTAAAACCTTCGTGATAATACTCGACAATGCGCGGCGGAAACTCAATTGTGCCGACTTCATCGACCCCGACGCGGCGAAAATCCTCCTTGAAGAATAGTCGTTCAATGGCTCTCTCTTTGCTGACGGGAATATCCATACCGTCGGGGTCAAAAAAGCGGATATCCAGAATTTCAGGATTGTGCGCCGCTTGTCTGACGTGGAATCCGCCGAGGTCGCCATAAGCGCCGGTGGCATATCGCACCACAGGGGCGGGAATATCCTCGAAGTTGTGGACGTTAATGCCGACGGATACGACGCCGGAGATGAGAGCTCTATTTACCATCCGGGAAGCTCTATGGCTGTCTCGCCCGGCGCTCACACATGAGCCAACGGGCAACATCGCGCCATAGACCGCTCCTAATTTGGCGGCGAATTCTGGCGTTATCTCCTTGCCGGCAAGCCCGGTAACGCCGTAGCTGCCAAACAGTGATTTCGACCATTTCTCACCCCAGACCAGACTGGTATTGAGCGTCGCGCCATCTTCCACTTCTTTGTACGGCCACATCTTCACCCCTCTGGTAATTCTACTGCGCATGCCCACAATGCAATTATCGCTGATGACAGCGTCTTCGTCCAGGATAGCGTAGGGTTTGATGGTGGAATTGTTGCATATCACGCTTCTTTTCACTTCAGCTTGTTGACTGATGAGCACTTTGTCCCATAAAATGGAATCGGCGATGGATGCGCTCTCCTCTACGGTTGAGTTATCTCCGATGACCGAATTAGTCAGGACGGCATCGGCGCCGATATAACAGTTTTTCCCGACAACCACAGTTCCCTCTAATATTGACGAGCTATCAACTTGAGCGCCTTTATCTAGCCAGATGTCCTTGCCGACGGTCTCCTGTCTTTTGCCGGAGATGTTGACATCCACTCTGCCGTTGAGAATATCCTGATGTACTTCGTGATAGGCGTCAATATTGCCGATGTCCCTCCAGTATCCCGTTGCGATGTAACCGTACAGCGGTTCGGAACTATTCATGAGAGCGGGAAAAACATCTTTACTGAAATCGAACTCCGTTTTTGGCGGGATATAATCTAAAACGGAAGGAGCCATGATATAAATTCCGGTATTTATTGTATCACTGAATACTTCACCCCAGGTCGGCTTTTCCAAAAAGCGAACGATTTTGCCCTCTTCATCGGTGATTACTATACCGAATGATAAAGGGTTTTGTACTCGTGTTAGACCGATGGTTACTTTCGCTTGTTTCTGTTTATGAAAGTCTATAATCTTGGTCAAATTAAAGTCCGTCATTAAGTCGCCGCTGATGATGATAAATTCTTCATCCAGAAACCATTCGGCGTTTTTCACGCTGCCGGCGGTGCCAAAACCCTCGCCTTCGTCTATTGCGTAAGACATCTTCACGCCAAAGTCAGAACCATCTTTGAAATATCCCTGAATGATTTCTGGCTGATAATATAAAAGGGAGATGATATCTGTTATGCCATGCTTTTTGAGCAATTCTACGATATATACCATAACAGGTTTATTTACTATTGGCACCATCGGTTTTGGTACGCTGCACGTCAGCGGCCGCATGCGTTCACCAAACCCACCCGCCATTATTACGCCTTTCATTTTTCTCTCCTTTCTGTTACGGTAATAACAAAAATAAAATCGCCGCGGTTGCTTGAATTTTCACATTCTAAAGTTGAATGGCACTTACTTTAGGTTCGTAGTGAGGCAATTTATTGCCGTCGTCACAGCATGGAATGGCGATGAATCGCCTTACTACAAACAGTTATTTTCGTTAATTCAGTGCCATTCTTCTAAAGTTTAGAATATTTCCTTCATCATGTCAATGATTATTTATTGCGTAATAGTAGTCAAAAAGGATAAAAGCTCGATGCGGTATCAAACATCGCGACAATATTTTGCGGCGGCGTGCCAGCCTGAATAGCGTGCGATGGACCGAGTATATATCCGCCGTTTTTGCCAAGCGCTGTGATGAGTTCCTTAACCTCACGTTGTACATCTTTTGGATTGCCAAAGGGCAAAGTCGTCTGTACGCTGACACCGCCTTCAAAACACAATCTGTCGCCGTATTTCTCCTTGAGTTCCACCGCATCCATCCCATCCGCGCTGAACTGCAGCGCCGAACTGGCAATTTTATTTGCTAACTTACGCATTACGATACCCATTGCCAACATAGCAATACAAGCGAGCAAGATTATCATTTTAAAACTCCTTCAAAAGACAGTGGGAAAGTCCATCAGGTTAATTTGTAATGAATACCGCATTCAGAACGTGACGTTCTTTGCCTCCTGATGGACGGTTGATTAACTTGCCGTTTACAACAAAAGTACTTGAACCTCCGCCGTCAAGGTTGATAGCCTCGGTCGCGCCGAGCTTTATCATAGCAGAGGCGACATCGCGATATGACATGCCATTGCTGTAACCCGATTGTCTGCCATCAACTACCATTAAAAATAGCTTTTTGTCGTTGTATCCGAGGGCGGTTCTGGGGTCATCCTTTGTTGCTCTGCGTCCTTTATTAGCCGTCTTGTATATCTTGCCATGTTTGACCAACCAACAGTTTCCTCCAATCCCCTCCACAACTTCATTCCAGTTCTGCGGCGAAAGTGACACTGAAAGTTTTCCTGTATCTCCCAAGTTTAAGTTGGCGAGAAATTTTGCCACACCTGACCCTTTTGGGGCTGAAAGGACGAAGCTATCTCTGGGGATTGGGGTATCTCCTGAATTTCGCACCTCGTTTACTGTAAATCGGCTCTTGTATCCGGGTGTAAGAGGTATGGACACGCCCGAAAGGACGACTTCACAACCACCATTCGTTTTAGTTGAACGCCCAAATCTGGGTGTGTAGAGCATAAGTGAGCTATTACGGTCTCTCTCTCGATTAAGCCCTGACACGCGAATTTCCTTTCCCGCGATATTGATGGATATATTCATTTTTAGATTCCCCATCAGAAATTCACCCGTTTTTGTAACGCCGAAACAAGCGTGGTGATTGGGAGGACTGATAAGCATTCCGTTTTGAATGTGCAGATTGTCTATCACTCCCTCGTAAGTGCCTCCCAGTATACCAAAACTGGCATTAATTGCCACAAGGATATTTTTGCCATTTCTCGTTGCCTGGCGAACTATGTCACTCACAGTCGCCCTGCCCAATACCCGCCCTCTCGCGACGCTCGTCCTGAATTTAAGTGAAGGATAATATCGCCTATCCATCTCCGCGACGTATAGAACAGCACGTCTGTCGTCGCTGCGATATTTGTATATTTTTACACCTTCTGGAAGCCCATGGCTTAAATATTCCAGTTTTTTCAAAGCTGATGAGGTTTTGGAGGGAAGGACTAATATTGTGATGATAGCTAAAAAAATATATTTTTTCTGTTTCATTTTCTAAGATGTTCAGCAGCGAAATAGATTAGGTTTTCTATCAATCGTTGATTGCTTGACACCTGAAAAAAGGTTTGATGATGCAAGCTAGTTATCAGATACATACCCTTACCGTCTCTGTACGTGCCAACGGCCACGTTTCTGTCATCATCCGTAGTGGCTAATACATCGAAATGTCTTCCCCAATGATTCCAAGTATCTTCCGTATAAATATTGTCTGTTGATACTTCATTGGGTTGTTTGAAAAGTTTTGAAGCTTTTCTCTTCGGATGAATGCCTGTTTGCACATCACTTTCAACGCCTCTGAGTTTTCCTGAAAACCATCCGAGATGTCTTCCACCATCGTCGCTATCCTGACCTGATACAATTACGACTCCGCCATTTTCGACAAACTTCTTGATTTTTTCTTCAGATTTGCGGTTTAACGAGTATCCGCCTTCCCCTAATGCGCGGTATCCTATCCAAAGAATATCCGCACCTTCAAGTTCTGGCAGATTTGGGTCATAAGTCCGTTGGCATGCGAATTGATATTTATCGATTTTGCTTATTCTACGCAGAGTACGGAATTCAGTGGGGTATTTACGATTGGAAAATACCAGTATTTTTATATGGCTCTCAGACGCTTTTTTGAATCCTGGCGCGGGTTCCCTCGCCAAAATAGCATTCATATCTTGCAAAACTTCCCTGAGCCGTTTTTGTAGATTGACAGTCCATCCTTTGTAAGCATGATACATGTGGATTTCCTTATGCGTGAAATTCCACCACCTGTCGCGCCAATTTTTCCCCTCCCATTCCTTGCCGACGTAAGTTTTACATTGAGACCACTTGCCGCCCACATGCCCCAAGCTATTCAACTGTCCTGAATGCAAATCGTAGAATATTACCGCTGGTTTGCCTTCGCGAAAATGTTTTATCATCTGTTCTGGGCTGCTTTCCGGCCTACGTTGGCCGACAGCCAAGTTAATCTTTATCTTTTCCAATCTGCTTTTGCCCAGCACATCTTCATCTACTTTGATGATAGCTCTTAGCCTTTTGGTGTCCACAGACTCTACGGTTCCGAAGACGATGTTCGTGCAAGATTCGATAACTTCCTGCAATGTATATCGTCTTTCAATGTATCCAAAGCTCTTGTAAGTTAGACTCAACAGATATAAGACCAATAATGCTTTTAGTAACAATCTGAATTTTGGTTTCAACTTATCCTCCTTGCGTATGAAGAAAGTGAAACGTGATGCGTGTTGCGTGTTGCGTGAAACGTAAAGAATAATTTTTAGCCCCTTAACCCCTTTGCCCTCTTGCCCTCTTGCCCCTTTGCCCTCTTGCCCTCTTGCCC
>DTYX01000787.1 GCA_012961655.1 Candidatus Poribacteria bacterium | reverse complement strand
TTCTGGACGAAGCCACATCTTCGGTGGATAGTGAGACCGAAATTCTCATCCAGAAGGCGATAAACAACCTGGTCAAAAACCGCACTACGTTTGTCGTCGCGCATCGGTTATCGACCATCCAAAACGCGGATTTAATCATCGTTTTAGACCAGGGTAAGATTGTCGAGATGGGCGCTCATGAGGAATTGCTCGCTAAAGGCAGGCTGTATACGCGTTTGCATCAAGTCCAATTTCGCTTGCAAGGAAGTCCACCGAGGCCCAAACCTCAACCGTTTCCGCAACGCCGCCCTTCAATGCCACAAGTGCCTGAGTCTTTCGAGGATATTATTTAGGTTAGTTGTTGAAATCAATTCTTATCCTACGGTGACAAAAAGATGCTAAGATGGCAACAATGGAACGCAAAATCAATGGCATCGGCGCGCTCATAAAACTTGGCTATCAACCAAATGAAAACACTGGAAACTGGGGCCATCAAGGAACTCAAAAGCAGTTCCTGTTACTTATTCGAATGAGCCGTTCAAAACATGAACGACTTCGACGGGCTCGGCAAAGTTTCCGACGACTTTACCGTGCTCGTACTATTGCGGATTATGGTGATGATTCGGTAATTGCTGGGGACATAGCGAACTCGCTTATCGGGGAAGCTGGACAAATTGTATTATTGATTCAACGTATGATAGAAGAGGGAGATATTTGACATGGCGAGAAAGATAAATAGTCTAAACTCTATTCAACTCGCTGCAATTGAGGAATATCGCAGACGCCTGGCGGAGGAATTCCCAGATATCAAGATTCTAAAAGTTCGAGCGATAAATGGGACGATAGACATCTGTTTGAGTGACAACTCAATGCGTGATTATACTACTTTCAATCGCACAACTGAGTTGGCAATTGAAGTGGAAGACCGTTACGCAGATGTCGTCCTGTTGCCACGTACTATACCGCATGAAGAGTAACAGTTTTGCAATTCAAGGATAAGTTATGCAAGAAGATAGTAAACCAAATAACAAATTCCCCAAAATCATAAACTTTTTACGCATTGTTATCATCGTCATTCTCGCTGGCGTTTTTATCTCCTTAGGCGTATTGATGGGAATTGTAGTTGGATACTGGAAAGACCTTCCCCCCTTAGACGCTCTCGAATACAAGGAGTCGGAGAAATGGAAATTTCATCTAGAAGTCTATTCTGACCTCAGCACTATCGAAGTAGGAGATACTAAGGAATATCTGTTGGATAGACTCAAACGGTTAAAATACGTTCAGGTTGGAAGGGAAACTCCCCAAAAAGGCGAATATTCGCTTGCCGATAAATCTATCCGAATTTACACCAATGATTTTCGCTATCCGCGCCTTTCCAATAAAGGTCATTTAATCCTCGTAAAGTTTAAAGATAATCGCATTGCATCAATTGAAAAATCAGATGGAACAAAGCTTCAGAGCTTTCACCTGGAACCTGAGCTGATGTCCGAATTATATGGCACGGAGGGGACAGCTCGGCAATTAGTTCGTTTGCCCGATATTCCGCAATCGCTATTACAAGCGTTCATCGTTACCGAGGACAGGCGATTCTATCGACACTGGGGGATTGATATCTATCGCGTTGCAAAGGCGACGTACAAAAACCTCCGGGCGCGGCGCATCGTCGAAGGTTCAGGCACCATTACCATGCAACTTGCCCGCTATCTCTTTTTCACCCGTAAGCAAACTATGCAGCGAAAGATTAAGGAAGCGCTCTTGGCGTTAAAAATCGAACGTCGTTATTCAAAAGATGAGATTCTAGAGCGCTATCTGAACTTTATCGACCTTGGGAGATACGCTTCACATCAGATTTATGGAGTACAACAGGCGTCTTTAAACTACTTCGGCAAGCCTGTTTGGGAGTTGTCACTGCATGAATCCGCCCTGCTGGCGGCATTACCAAAATCTCCTAGCCGATATTCACCGGTAAGACATCCCGATAGAGCGCGCCAGAGGCGAAATCTCGTTCTTAGGATAATGTTGAAAAGAGGATATATTACCCTAAAACAGTATGAATCTAGTGTGAAGATGCCATTGGAGGTAAAGAAACCCCCTGAAAAGACGACCACTAATGCGCCGCATTTTTTAGAATACATCAAAATCCAACTTGAACAGAAGTACAAATCAACCATGCTGTACAGTAAAGGCTTAAAAGTGTATACGACTTTGGACACGACATTGCAAACGATGGCTAATTCCGCTATCGCTTCAGGTCTCAGAAACTTGGACAAAGAATTGGGATTTCCAAACTACGATGATAATGACCCTTATGCCCCCAACGGCATTGACCCATTAAAATATATTCAGGGGGCATTGGTCGCCATCGACCCGAAAACAGGATACATAAAAGCGATGGTGGGCGGCAGAGATTTTTACATCAGCCGCAATAAATTGAATTATTTCAACCGAGCGGTACAAGCAGAGCGCCAGCCCGGTTCAGCCTTCAAGCCGTTTGTATATTGCGCCGCTTTTTCATCGCCAGCAGTGGCGAACCCCGCCTCCACTATTGATGATGAACCGTGGAGCATTGATATAGATAGGAGAAGACGTTGGGCTCCTGAAAATTACACCAAACGTTACTGGGGGACGGTTACTTTGTGGACGGCATTGACCAAGTCAATAAATGTGGCGACAGCGCGGTTGATGAATGAAAAGGTCGGCATAGAGAGAACCATCGATATGGCTAAGCGAATGGGAATCAAGAGCGAACTCCGCCCTGTGCCATCCATCGCCTTAGGGTCATCAGAAGTTACTTTGCTTGAACTTACCTCCGCCTACGGTGTATGGGCGGATAGGGGTTTTTTAGCTGAGCCTATCAGCATCCTCTATATCGTCAACCAAAATGGAGAGATTATAGAAGAGAACGTCCCGCGACCTAGAAGAGTTATCGACGAAAATGCCGCGTATCAGATGACATCTGTACTTCAAGGCGTTCTTGATGACGGGACCGGAAAACGAGCTCGGCAGGCGCCGTTGAATTTTCGGCTTCCCGCTGCGGGCAAAACAGGCACCACAAACAATTATTCCGACGCCTGGTTCATCGGTTATATTCCCGACCTTGTCGCGGGGGTCTGGGTCGGCTTCGATGACCCTCAAATTAGCGTAGAACACACCGGCGCGACTGGCGCAATGCCGATTTGGGCGCAATTTATGAAAAAAGCGGCGTATCGCACCATCAAAGATTTCGTTCCAGAACCAAGGGAAATCATCTTCTTGGAAATCGATAAAAGTACCGGGATGCTCAAGAACAGAAACTGTCCTAAAGCGGATATCGTGAAAATGGCTTTCATCAATGGAAATCATCCGACGGAGTTATGTACTGAACATCCGTAGAAAAGATATCGCCCGGCGATTTACGCGCTTGTTTCGTCTTATGTAAGAAATTAACTGCTACACACTGTTATTCTTGCTTTGACAGGTGTAACAAAGCGCTACGTCTCAAGATTCAGCCATCTGATTTCTGCTTCCGTCAATGTGAGCGCAAGCGCTTTGACGCACGATGCCAATTCTTCTCGATTATGAACTCCGACAATCGGCACGATGGGAAACGGCTTGTGCAGAAGCCAAGCCAATGCAACCTCGACCGCGGTATATCTTCTCTTTCTCTCGCCAAGTTCCTTTGCCCTAGCAAGTCGTTCAAAGTTCTCGTCCGTACCATAGACCTTGAGCATCTTGCTTGTGAAACTATCTAACTCTGAAGCGGTAAGAGCAAAGTCGTCGCGCATCTGAGGGGTATATCGCCCGGTGAAGAACCCTCTCGCCTGAGACGACCAGGGAATAAGCGGAATTCCTGTTTCCTCATGCCAATGTTCGCCGGTTTTGTCCGTTGACACCAAGCCTTTATAAAATGCGGCGGTCGGATGCGCCAGACTGATGTTGTTGCTGACCACGGCAAAACTTTTTATTCCGTGTTTGTAGGCATACTCATTCGCCTCCGTGAGCCGACGGTATTCCCAGTTGGATGCGCCGAAAGCATGTATACGCCCATTGTCAATTTCGCGGTTTAGTGGTTCCAAGACCTCTGCCACCGGCATCTCTTGATTGTCACGGTGAAGCAGATACACATCGATATAATCCGTTCTCAGGGTTCGCAGACTAGTTGTGAGTTCTTCACGGACAACTTGCGGGAAGTTCTCGGCAGGCAGATAGCCATCTGCGGTTATTCCACACTTGGTTTGAATGATAGTTCGCTCACGCATTGAACGGGCTTCCATCCAAAGTCCAATTACCTCTTCGCTGGTCGAATAAGCTCTCGCGGTATCAACTATGGTACCACCGACCTTTATGTAATAATCCAGTATGTCAAACCACTCTTCTTTGCTGTCAACGTTGTAAAACGCGCTTCCCAGGGCTAGTTGGGATACCGGCTTGCTAATTCCTGAGATGAGAGGTTTTGCATCCATCTTCGACATATTCTTATTCTCCTTTTAAATCTATCGTTAAGTAAGCAACTTTCAGAAAGTTCTTTAAACTTTTACCAATTAAGGGCGATGGGGAGAGTTGTGGTGCAGATTTCGTGGTGCAGGTTTCCCAACCTGCATCGCCACCATTGGTCACCTGAGAAAGTGCAAAAGATTATTTGAAACTCGCTTA
>DTYX01000786.1 GCA_012961655.1 Candidatus Poribacteria bacterium | reverse complement strand
GTAATGACCGAAGACAATTTTAAAATTTCTCAGAAGTATAGTCTAATAGGTGTTTCAGAATCAAGGAAGGTTTCTTTAATGTCAATGAAAAAGGGAGATGGACTTGTCTTCTATATCAGCAGAAAGAAGATTGGACAACGCGGTACATCTGGAAGAGTTTGTGAATTTGGAGGAATTGGAAAAGTTATTGGTGAGGCTTGTGAGTCTCAAAACCCTATTTGGAATACTGTTGGAGATATAACCTTTCCCTACAGGCGAAAAGTTGAAATTACTCCAGCAAAACAGAGAGTTCAAGTGACTGAGATGTTAAATTCGTTGGATTTTCTTGTTGGGAAAAAAAAATGGGGAGGGTTCTTTTTGCAGTCTCTCCGCAAGATATCAGATAAGGATTTTGAAACGATTAAAAACGCAATACTATAGAGGGACAGTATTGAGGTAATGGGGTGGAAGGAGACTACCATGACTTACGAAAAAATTGATAGAAGCGAGTTGAAAATTCTTCCACTTGCTCAAAGGGAACATAAGATGACAGTGGAAGAGATTTATCAACTGGATGCAGAAATTCCATCTTATGAAAATAAGAATTTAGCAGAGGTTGCGGATAGGATTGTAAAAGCTCACGAGCGCGGTGGACAGGTGATATGGATGATGGGTGCGCACGTCATCAGGCGCGGCAACTCTCGCTTTATCATCGACCTTATGGAGCGCGGCGTTATCACCCACGTCGCAACCAACGGCGCGGGAGCGATTCACGACCTTGAATTGGCTCTCATTGGGGCTACGCTTGAAGATGTAGAGCGATACATCAAAGATGGCAAATTCGGCAATTGGGAAGAGACAGGACGCTACATCAATGAAGCCGTCAAGCGTGGATACAGCGACAAGATTGGCTACGGCGAAGCCATCGGGCGGATGATACAACAAGGCTTCGAGGGAATTAATTTCCCATACCGCGACATCAGCGTATTCGCCGCCGCATATCGACTCGGCGTCCCAATAACCGTCCACAGAGGCATTGGCTATGATATCACAGACCAGCATCCTAACGCGGATTACGCCGCGATTGGATATACCTCGGGGCAGGATTTTCTCATCTTCGCCCATGCTATTTCAAAATTGGAAGGCGGGGTGTTTTTAAATTTAGGTTCCGCTGTGATGGGACCTGAGGTGTACCTTAAAAGTCTCTCAATGGCGAGAAATATCGCGACGCAACGAGGCGAAGAGATAAAATATTTCACCACTGCCAATTTTGACCTGATTCAGTTCGATGATTTTCGCGACGAGGGCAAGCCGTATGAGGCGCACTATTATCATCGTCCGAAAAAAACCATCTTGGTCAGGACTGTAAAAGACGGCGGCGAAAGTTTTCACATCCAAGGGGATTTCGATAGGACAGTGCCGCATCTATATTTGCAAGTTGTGAAAATGTTAGGCGGGGCTTTCTAACGGATATGGCTGACCCACTGAAACAATGTACTCTGTTAGCACAGACCGACGTTCCCTGGCACGCTTGGCAGTTTCAATCAGCTCGCGGGCAGTGACAATAAGTTCATCAACTGTTTCGGACGTAAAAGATGCTTCACCATTTACCGGACAAACCCAAGCGTACACATTCGGAATACGAATGGAAATACCTTCGTCACTGTACTCAAAAGTAGTTGTACGCCACTCTTTTTGTATGTGATGTTCACCGCAAATAGGGATAGGTTTTTTCGTCATAAATTATCTCCTCTTTTGCTTATGCCGTCTGAAAGGCGGACTTTCCCACTGGAGTTCATCATGGATGTAAGCTGTTACAAATTCAACATATACCGCGTCTGCATATTCACAAACGAAATGTAAGTAGACGGTTACCTTCTCCGAAAGGGTTGTAGGACCACAAACCAACGCCCGCTGCTCGTCTGGATATTCTTCAATGATGCTTCCATTGAGAATTGCTTCGACGATGTGCTTGCGTTCAAACCCTTCTTTCAGAGCATGTTGCACACGTGTGATAAAACTATTGGCACTGTAGGATTATTTCAGAATTATAGCATAACAAAACAACGAAATCAAGAAGATATTTCTAAAGAAAAATTACAGAATTTTCAGAGATTCTCAAAGGTGAT
>DTYX01000785.1 GCA_012961655.1 Candidatus Poribacteria bacterium | reverse complement strand
GTTTTGGGTGTTAACAGAAATTCCAGTGCTGATGAGATTAAAAAAGCATTTCGCAAACTGGCGGTTCAATACCATCCCGACAAAAATCCCAATAATAAACAAGAAGCGGAAGAGAAATTCAAAGAGGCCGCCGAAGCTTACGAAATCCTCAGCGACCCGGATAAGCGCGAGCGCTATGACCGATTTGGGCACGCAGGTGTGCAAGGAACATCACGAGCGGGTGGCTTTGGCTTCGATTTCGCAAGCTTTGATGACATTATGTCTGAACTCTTCGGTGATTTCGGCGATTTTTGGGGCGTCGGTGGGTCGCGCCGACGTTCTGGTCCCAGACGTGGACGGGATATCCGATATGACGTGGAGATTAGTTTGGAGGACTCAGCTTTAGGTAAGAAAACAACTATTGAAATTCCGCGATTGGAAGTATGCCCCGTCTGCGATGGCACAAGGATGAAACCGGGTACTCAACCTCAAATATGCCCATCCTGCGGTGGACGAGGGCAGGTGTCTTTTACCCAGGGCTTCTTTAGCGTTTCGCGCACCTGTGACCGCTGCCGTGGCGAAGGCAAAATCATCACCACACCTTGTGCAGAATGCAATGGACAAGGACAGGTGCAACGTACACGGGATATTAATGTAACAATTCCCACAGGTATAGATAATGGCCAAGTAATACAACTACGCGGAGAAGGCGAAGCTGGAACCAGAGGCGGCCCACCTGGAGATTTGCATATAGTTGTCCATATCGCCAAGCATGACCTATTTGAACGACATGGCAATGACTTATTGTATATAGCGACTATCTCATTCCCACAGGCGACGCTAGGGACTGAAATAAAAATTCCGACAATCAGTGGCGAAGAAGAGACCTTAAAAATACCTCCCGGAACGCAATACGGCGAGGAATTCCGTATCCGCGGCAAGGGCGTGCCCTATCTGCGTGACTTCGGCTCCGGTGACCTGATTGTAAGAACTATCATAGAAACGCCAACCGATTTGAGCGATAAAGAGAGAGAATTGCTCTGTGAGTTCGCCACACTGCGGGATGAAGAGATAATTCACGATGAACGCAGCTTATTTGATAAGATTCTCGGTAGACATAAAGACGCCCATAAGGAAGATGAGAAGGAACGCTAATTCTTATCCTCATTTATAGCCGCTGATTACCTGACAGCGCCGATTAACTGCTGGTTATCAACCATGTAGTAAACCTAAGTTGCAAGTTAAAGAAAGAGTTACTGTAAAAAGACGCAAGATGAATGGAAGGTTGGAAGTATTTTCCCTCATCCATCCAATCTTCCATCCGTTTCCTCCCTTCTGTCACTTGGCTATTTTGAGTCTGTACAGTATAACTAAGTTAGTAAAACAATTCATTGCGACGACCTTCAGTGAGCTTTGCCTTCAAAGTGCCGATAATCAGCGTCTATTAGTTATGCAACAGTCTCATTTAACTGTGAAATTTGTTTCGATAACTGTAGAGCAGTTCTTTGATGAAATGCTGTAGCGAGGCTATCCTCGCGATACATGCGTTGAACCTTCCCGCTTGCCTCTCCCCGACTGCTACCAAATTAATCTGTGTGTCGCATACGTTTTTAACATTAAGTCCAAAAGAGGACAAAAATGTTAAACATAAAAAAGCATTCACCGTTATTGCCAAGATAGAATCCTTCGACTTCGCTCAGGACAAGTCTTGGTCTACATTACCTGTTTCTTTGACTTTGTTGGTGGTGTTACAAACTTGTTGATGGACCCAAAAAAGGAACTTAACGCAAAG
>DTYX01000784.1 GCA_012961655.1 Candidatus Poribacteria bacterium | reverse complement strand
TAGCCGAATTCACCAGAATTCGGGTGTATCCGTGTGTATCCGTGGCTAATTATCTTTATCAAAACAAATTTAACAATGCAGTAGATGTTGACATAGGCTTTTACCCGTATCCTGAGCTCGATGAACTGAAAGACCTCGAATTTTCAGAAGATTGGCTCCAGGTTCAGCCGCTTCTTGATGATGATATAAACTCTCAAAACGCGATTGGAATCTCTTAAGGGATATCGAAGCTCGATTGAGTGACGATGATCGGACGCTTACACAGGTGCGAAATTTAACTGACTCACGATTTCTGGGAAAGTATTTAAGGGAGGGAAAGGTCCTGATGCACGTTGGTGGTGCTCATGTCATTGGCAGAGAAGGGCGTTACCTCTCCCATGATTTTGAACCCACAAAAGGAAAGACCTATTCAATCCTTTTTCAATACCTTGCGTATTCGCTGAATTCTATAAAGGATGTCAATTTAGAATCGCACGAAGGCTCATATCGCGACATAAGAGGGATGTAATGAAGGCAATCTTTACCGTCCTTCGAAGTAGACCATTCGTCCAAATTAAACCGGCCAAGAACGTAGACAAAGTGTACGTTAAAAGAGATGTAAATCTGGCTATATTACCCGATAGGTTTGCCGATGATTCGATTGAAGAACGTTATAATCTATTTTCTCCTGATGACAAGCAACCCGAAATTTTCCACCCATTTTTTACCTCCTTTATTCGTATACCAGCTTCGGCGGCTCAAACGTCGTTTTAAGCTCCTTCGCCCTTCCATCTTCCGCCGCCTCGAGTGTAGCAAGGCAGATGTTCAGCACCCCATCTCAATAGAGGCCATATTTTTTGACTGCATTTGTTCCTCGGATTTATTCACGTTTCACAAAAGTAAAAATTTTGAGTGATGTTAAAAAGTTATTTGCGTTCCGACATGATTTTCGATAAAATTGCAACCAAATGCGTCGAGGAATGTTGCCGAGGCGCGTGTGCCGGTACAATGCGACGTCGCCACCTTTTTAACGCCAAATCCAAACAAAGCGTCCATCGTCCTTTTGATTCTACATTTATCCGCATGTAGCAGATGAGTGCCGCCAATAATCATCGAAATGTCCGCTTCTTCCGTCAGTTCGCAGATATGCTGAAGCGTATTTACCAATCCCGCATGCGTACAGCCTAAGACCACCACAGCGCTATTGTTATTTTTGATAATCAACGCCTGGTCATCCAGCAAATCGTCTTTCTGCAGTTGCCCATCTCGCATAACACATAAATCATCGCTAATCGGCTCAAAGTCAGTTACCCGTTCTATTTCACCTGTGGTCATGATGTTATCGGTAATCGGCGTAGGTTCTCTGCTGAGATGAAAAACAGCGCCTCTGCTTTCCAACTCTTCCTTTTTATACGGAATACCAATGTACCTATCACGTTCTTTGCCTTTGGCGTATTTTGGGGCAAAGACATCCGGATGAGCATATATATCCACTTTTCCGGTCTTTGATAATAGTTTTTTTAACCCACCCGTGTGGTCATAATGCCCATGGCTCAGAACAATCCTATCCACTTTGGACAAGTCAATCTTCAAAACCTTTGCATTGTAGAACAGCGACAAAAATTGTCCTGTATCGAAAAGGATATTGTCTTTGCCAGTCTCTATGAGCATCGACAGACCGTGTTCTGCGAGCAATTTGGGTTTGGTCGCTGTATCCTCCACTAAAGTCGTGATTCTCATTTCATTCCCTCCCATCCGCTTAGCTTATCGCAATTCATCGATAATCTTGCGCCAGATGTTTTCTACTATCAGAGCAATTCTTTTCCTAGGCGCGTATTCAACGATAGTTTTAGCTTCTGTGAGCGCTCTCACCATAGCGAGGTCAAAAGGGATTTTATCCGCCAATGTAATCTTATTTTCCCACAGAAAGCGTTCAATCTCTCGGGTATTATTCAGATTAATGTCGTATTTATTGATGCAAACGATTGCTGGCACTTGAAAATGTTCCGCCAAGCCGAGAATGCGTTCCATGTCATGCATCGCGGATAGAGTCGGCTCAGTTACGATTAGCACTAAATCAGTTCCGCTGATGGCGGCGATGACAGGGCATCCGATGCCGGGCGGTCCGTCGATGAGGACATATTCCAGATTTTGCTCAAGGGCAATCTTTTCCACCCGCTCTCGCACCAACGAGACAAGTCTTCCGCTGTTGCCTTGTCCCGCGGCTAAACGCGCATGAACCATCGGCCCAAAACGGGTGTCCGAAATAAACCACTTGCCCGATTCTCGGATGTTTAACGTTATGGCGTCTACCGGACAAACATAAGCGCAGACGTTGCAACCTTCACAATCTATTGGACTGACAACAAAGTCATCGCTGATGGCGTCGAAGCGACACATCTCGACACATTTTCCGCATGCGATGCACTTTTCTGGGTCAATGTATGCTAATTTTCCACCTTCAAAATAGTGTTCGGATTTGATTTCGGGTTGGAGCAGAAGATGTAGGTCGGCGGCATCGACGTCACAATCCGCCAAAACTATATTCTCTCTCCTCTCCAAAAGCTTTTGGAATGGGCTCGAGGGTAAAGCTGCAACCGCGGCAAATCCAGCGGTCAACGTTGTTTTGCCCGTTCCGCCCTTCCCACTGATGACGGTAATTGATTTCATTTTCGCAAAATCCCCCCTACGCCCCCCTTTGATAAAGGGGGGGAATCTCCCTGAACAATTCGTTGAATTTCTCTTTATATTCTGGCAACGCTTCGATGAGCGGAATGCCCTCCGAATACGCTTCCGCTATTTTTCTGTCCATCGGTATCCGCATCAAAATCTCGATATTCTCAGATTCGCAATATTGCTGCACCTTATCATCTCCGATGTTCGCGCGGTTGATAATTACACCGCAGGGGACGTCCAGTTCTCGCACTACTTCTACAGCAAGGGTTAAGTCGTGATATCCAAAGGGCGTCGGTTCAGTCACCAAAACGCAGTAATCGCTGCCCTTTACCGCTTCTATCATGGGGCATGCTGTGCCCGGCGGGGAATCTATGATAGTAATCAGATTCAGTTTAGCTTGGGCTTTTACAGCATGGATAATGGGCGGCGCGACGGCTTCGCCGACGTCTAAAACACCGTCGATGACGGGCATTCCATAAGCTTCGCCAATTTCAACGACGCCTATCTGTCGAGCTGTTTCAGATATAGCATTTTCGGGGCATACCAACATACAACCGCCGCAACTATGACATAGCTCGCTGAAAACGATGGCTTTCCCTTTTACCACTGCCAAGGCGTTGTATTCGCAGAACTCCACGCAATCGCCGCAACCAGTGCATTTTTCCGCGTCTATCTTAGGAAAAGGCAATATTACAGGTATAGTTTCCTGCAACTGCGGTTTGAGAAAAACATACGCGTTTGGCTCTTCAACATCGCAGTCGAGAAATTGGATATCTTCGTCCGAAGCCAACGCCAAACTGGTCGCCACCAGTGTCTTTCCAGTACCGCCTTTGCCGCTGGCGATTGCGATAATGGATTCGCGTTCTTTTGTTTTGATTGCTGAGTTAGTTATTTTTTCTGTATCTGATTTCATGGTCGATTTTTCTTTGCCTTTCTGATAACGAGTAGATTGCTTCGTTCCCCACAACCTTCGGTTTTGTAAACCGAGCGTTGTGGTTATCTATTCCATAGCATCATTGTATCACTACACTATCTTGTTTTTGCCATGCTCAATAACCTTACTCCCTGCACCTGCCTAAAAGTAGCTCCTTCGCTGATACAGCGGAGAACCATCTCAGCGTCGAGAACCTTTACACCTGAAATTACATCAATCCCATAGTCAAACAACACTTCGGACATCGGCGATGTAGCTCCGAGCATGACTTTGAAGCTGTTCTTTTTACAGGCGGCGAGCAATTCTTCTATAGTATGGTTTATGAGCGTTGTTGCGCTCAGAGCGATAACGTCGGCTTTAGGTAGGATTTCGACCGCTTTCTCTTCAGGCAAATCATCCGTTATCGGTTTCTTCTCGATAACCCAAAGCCTTTTCGCTATCTTCCTAAGTTTTCCAACAAAAGGAAAATGCCCAATTACAGCGATGTTTTTGTCTTGTCCTTTTTCTGCTATGACGGAAAAGGCATTTAACTCCACGCACTTGCTTTCATCAACCTCTATCAGCGAGTTGATAGCCGCCATGCCGATAGTCGCTTCCAGTAGTTTGTCCGATTGGACATAGCGGGATAATTCTTTTGCGTTTTTCTCAGTTAGGTTGCCAACGTCCCTAACCGGTATAGCGTGTTCCGTTGGGCATTCATCTCTGAGTGTGGAAGCCAAGCCGCAGTTTTTACTTACAACCGCTGTCCAGTAAGTACATGTCCGCACTTCCCGGACGGGATAATCATCGGTCAAGCTGTTTATGATATCGTTAAGAATCCGCATAAAATACCCCCTTTTCGAACTTATCACCAGATACTTAGACACACAGACACCTGGACACTTTGAATCGCTCCTTTCGCTGCGCTCGATCACCTGGAATTATGCAACGCCCTCACTTATATCACGCATAACGTTTCACGCGCTCGTTTATCTCCAACTTTCAAAGCGTATCCCGTCCACAAAAGCGTCAAAAAAGCCCTCTTCCTCATTGGGTTTAAGGTGTTTAATCTTTCTGGCGATTTCTTCGGCTTCTTTCCTCTTCTCTTGAGACAGCAGCATTTGCCTGGCACCTGCTAGAGCGCCATTGCCAATTTTCACCACTTTTTCTTTAGCATCGGGAAATAGCCCTACCGCTATGGCATTATCAGTATTAATGTAGTTCCCAAATGCGCCGGCCAAATAGATGTTCTCCAGTTCGTCGACGCTTGTGGAAAAATGCTTTATCAGACTCTTTTGGTCTAAGGATAGACCTGACCTGGCGAGTATCAATTGGTTTACATCCTCTTGCGTTATGCTGATACCGCGTTCTTCATCAAC
>DTYX01000783.1 GCA_012961655.1 Candidatus Poribacteria bacterium | reverse complement strand
GGAATGTGTTTAGGAGAGTAGGCTCGGCGGTATAAATCCATTACACAATTGTAAAATTCTTTCATAGGCAGCTTGGTGGATATTCTCCATTTGTAGGACAATCTGTTAATTTATAATTTTGAAATCCGGACATAACCGTTAAGCGCAATATCTCAAAAGAGATAACGCTTCAGCTACTATTCGGTTTCTAGAAAAAACTCAGAAGGGTTTAGAAAATTTTACTACTGTCTTCAAATTTTAACATATTTTCCGTTCATGTCAGTGAAGTCTTCTCTTTCAAATTTTATTCGTATTTTTCATTTGTCAATGCCAAAATTTTAGGTTTCCACTCAATGTTTGTTGGAACTTAACCGCTATTTTTCCCAACGGGGCAAACCCCGATACAGTATCGGATGTATGGCAAAGGTGCTTCAGGGTTTGAACGTTTGCAGAGGTCCTTCTGGCATCCCTGAAATTCCGCCAACTGCATCTTCTTCCCGCACATCTCGAAAGCATAAATTTCGCCATAACAGGTTTCCGCCTTCAAGCATAGTCCGCATTCTTCTTCCCCAAGGCAAATTTGCTCCTCGATGACTGGGTCTGGCATTAGTTCTGCGGTTGTGATAGTTGAATGCAGGCGAATCCTTGGACCGTACTGTGGCGTCAGGAGCAAGTTGTTCAAGCCCATTTCCCCCAAACCCGCCGCGACAGCAGCATGACGATGAGAAAAGAAAGCGTATCGTCCGCCGGGAAAATTGGCGCTTTTGCCTCCAACCGTGTATCCGCCAGCCGGGAATGGCAGCGAAGGATAATCTTGTTCAGAGAGGAAATGAGACATTTCAACGCCAATCAGTTGCATGTGCATATTCAAGGTATTGTACATGAACATGAACATTGTCTGCTGGACATCCCACACCTCATCGGGAGGAATTACCTCCGAATCGGTGCAGAATTTATCACTGTCCAGAATAGTCTGGAAAAATCTCTTCGCTATCACAATTACGGACTTCGCTCCGGGCAATAGGTCTTCGGGGTGGTGGCCTCTCGGCGCGCCTTCAAATCTATCCACAGAGGCGATGCCAACTAAATGGGCGCCTTTTTCTAAGGCTAAGTTTTTTACTTGTTCCGTAAGATTTTGCATGATTAAATCTCCTTGCTTAAAGTGTCTACATTTCTCATTTTACATTGATTGGCAATGAGCGAATACGTATGCGAGTTTCTTCAAAAACAACCATGCTACCTTGTTCCAAATCTTCCTCTACGGTAGGCAAGTTAGCAAGTAGAAGCATTATCTGGGCTTCGGGAGGTCGTTGAGATACTCTTCGGAATAAGAGCACTGACGGTTTTTCCATCTTCCTTAGAGCGAGTAGTGTCCCGAAATCAGTATCAGCAGATATAATGATTCTATCTTCTTTTTCAGCTCTTTCGAAAATCTCTTCATCCATTGCCGCTTGCATTCCATAATCACGAACATGAACGACGTCATATCCAGCTTGTCGCAGACCTTCTGCGACTAAGGGTGATAAGGCGTTATCCACCAGAAATTTCATGATGTCATCACCTTGGTTTACGCGAGTAAATCCGTCCTCAGAGGTAATTCTCGTTCTTTCACCGCTTCAGCGGCATATTTTAGTGCTTCTCGGATGTCTTCCATTTTTAAATCTGGGAAGGCATGTAAAATCTCATCTTCGCTCATGCCATCAGCTATCATGCCAACAACCGTCGCAACTGGAATGCGTAACCCTCGGATGCAGGGCACTCCCCCCATCTGATGAAAGTTGACCGTGATTCTGGTAAAGTTCATAAAGTTTGCCTCCTGCTATAATTGGATTTAATGACCCGAAAACCTACTCCCAGGTTTATTTTGCCGAATTACTTTGGGCGGAAATCAGGAACTTCAACCAACTCTCCGCCACGTTGAGCGGACAGATTCGCACAAATTCCCGGCGCTGTATAGTCTAAGCCCTCATACACGTCAATAGCGGGTCTGGTATCCTCGAGGATACAGCGGACAAAATCATCGACCATATAGTATTCGCTGACTCCGTGTCCACCGGATTGCGCGCCGGAGGGGAGTTTATAGCGGTCGAAGTCAACGGGAATATCTGTTAGACTTTTCTGTTCGTCTTTGAAGTACGCTTTCATATTGTTCGCTCCGTTGTATCGGTCTGTTTCTATTGACCCGGACGTGCCATATAGGGAAATGAAATGGAACGCTGGGTGGCGTTCTATGGAGAAGCCGCAGAGGATTTTCACCACTGCGCCCTTCGCGGTATGGAAAATGCCCACCTCCATGTCAATTGCGCCGAGTTCTGGCGCGACGTTGCATCCTGTACTGCGGCCAGATGCTGAAACAACTCTATCCTCCATTATCATTAAAATCGGTCCTAAATCGTGGGTGCAGTAAAGAATCGGCGGCAATGCCGCCCGCCAGTTGGGCTTACCGTTGACACCGCCGCCTAAGCCATCATCTCTATCCGCCATGATGCTACGGCAATCGTGAATATATTCACCTTCAGCGTAAATCAATTTTCCCAGCTTGCCTTCTTTGACGAACTCGTCCATCATACGCACAACGGGGGAGTAGTTCACATTCTCGGCGAACATATATTTTTTACCGCTGCGTTCCACCGCTTGGGCGAGTTGTTCTGCTTCCTGAAGTGTCCTGACAGCGGGCACTTCACAGAGCACGTGCTTTCCCGCCTCCATTGCCTTGATTGAACATTCAGCATGCGCGGGCAGCGGCGTGGCGACGACGATTGCATCAAGGTCATAATCACAAAAGGCATCAAAATCGGAGAACGCAATGGCGTTAAGTTCTTTTCCGAGGGCTTCTGCTCTCCCGGCATGCAAATCACATACTGCCACAATGCGAGAGTCTTTGCGGCTATTAAAAACATTTACAAACGACCTACCTCTGCGAAGACCGGCAATTCCAATTCTTAGAGACATAGATTTTCCTCTCTTTAGGTCATAGCGCAGGCTAAACAGCCTGTGCCATCTCGGCTTTATCCTTTCGATTCGTATTTCGACGGACATTTTGTCATCAGCTTTGAGGCAACTATCAGATTTTTGGCTTTGTCGTAAATACCTTCGATTATAATACCTTTACCATCTGTAAAAGAATCGGGCTTCAAGGTATTAGCGATAACATTCACTGTTATTTGGGGGTCTAATCCCCTTATCGCAAAAGATAGATTGACTTCTTTGATATCGTACTTTATACTGTTTTCGACGACGAATCCGTCAACGCGAATGCCGCCGTTGAGTTCACCTTCATAAGCCACTAATTGTTCAGGAGTCAAATGCGGCATACTTGTTTTAATGCCGACAGCAATGACGAGCACTGTCATGACAGCGACCATGATGGCAATGCCAACTATGACCCCAACTGTTTTGCGTTTCATTGTTTTACCCTTGTAAATTTGACTTGGTATAATTTTATCATAGAAACACAAGAATTGCAAGGCAGAAGTAGAATTTTCAGAGATTCTCAAAGGTGATAGCG
>DTYX01000782.1 GCA_012961655.1 Candidatus Poribacteria bacterium | reverse complement strand
TGACGCTTTCCATATAGCCGTCGCTTTGGAACATGGCGTCAATAGTTTTGTAACATTGGATGAGGACTTCTTGCGCGTTGATGATATTATTGTTTACACCTGCCTGCCGTAGCATGTGAAATGTTGAGAATAGAAGGCAAGTGGAACATCCCCCAAATCGGGACGGCAGGGTTTGATTCCACCTGTCCAAAATCAGGATTGATGGTGGCGTTGAGGTCGAGCATGACCTCTTCCTCACCATTCGAGATGAGCAGATTCCCGCTCCAGTCCGCAAGATATGATTTGTTGAGCCGCTACCGTAAACCATGTCTTGAAATCGCTTGACCAACTCACCAAATGCCTCATGTTTCTGGGCAACCTCTATATCGGGTGACGTGGCTCTTGCTATCAAAGATTCTATCTCTTTCATCATAGTAACTCCATTGTGAAGGCCCTCTATATATAAGAGCCAGATTTACAAGAAAATCTTGCAAAAATTTTATCCTTTCTTGACCTTAGATACAAGGATTTTTGCCCCTACGCCTCGAGAATTTCACCTACACTTCATTGCGGGTCAGAAACCGAGTTTTTCCAAAAAACTCGGTTTCTATGTATCCTATTATATAATCCCAACTTGGAGAAAAAATTGGCGTTAAAAATTCAGAAAAATTTCATATTCACACCGTTGGATCCAATCTTCCGCTCGATTGACTTCTCCCATCGGTCTTCGGCTTTTTGCAATTTTATTGAAATAATCTATAGCCTTCTGATATTCTCCAAGGTAAAAATAATTCACTCCTATCAGCCTGTAATTCTCGAAGGTCAAATTTTCATCAGGCAATCCCAAATCCTCAGCTTTTTTCAGATATTCGATAGAATGAGCGTATTTTTTCTCGTGTAAGCCTGTCGCAGTGCTGATTTTCGTTTCTTCGACAAAAAATAGCTCCCTCCAATCTCCCTTCATAGCGGGCAATGGAATTAACAGTGATTTTAACTCCTCCATATTCTTTGATTGTCACTCTACCTATTAGTGTAAGCCCTGTAATAACACCTGTATTTGGGTCAAGATAAAAGTGCTCATTCCAATTATCCCGGCGCGGATTAAAAAGTCTTTCTATTCGTCCAGTAGCCTGGTCAACACCAGTAATTTTCCCCCTTTGAAAAAGGGGGGCAGGGGGGATTTTCGCTCTTTCTACTGTTACATTGTTGGCAAGGCAGAGCGCGGTTGCCTGCCGTATTAGTACCACCGAATTTAGGTGGAATGATGTGGTCAAGATGTAATACGCCGCTGCCTTGAGCGGGCGTCCTCGCCCACGGTCGCTTTGTGGATAACAGATATTTTCGACGAGACGTTGCGCATTTTCCAAATTTTTCTCCTATTTTTTACTATCGTTTTCGCAACTGGCGCGTCTATTTAAATGAAAGGACGATGAAGGAGTTAATTAGATGAGTCAGGAAACGCCCAGCGATGCCGTATTGATAAAAGAACACCTGCAAGGTAGTTGTACGGCGATGTCACAATTGTGGATGCGTTATGATAGTTTAGTCTACGGACTTGCGCATAGTATGGTGCGTAGACGGGATGTGGCAGAAGATATAAGGCAAGAGGTGTTCCTCAATGTGTATACCAAATTGTCACAGTTGCAGGAACATACCAAGTTTGCGAGTTGGTTGAAAAGCATCACCTACAACGCATGCAAGGGATGGTTGCGGCGTCAAAGACCCATCGTACAGTTAGAGTCGCTGGCGGACATGGAACATCCGACCGCTTCGTTCGAAGCAGATGTGGAGCGGCGAGAACTGCGCACCTTACTGCGGCAAATGATTGATAAACTGCCCGAAGATTATCGAACGGTCATTGAACTGCGCTATTTTGAGGGGCAACGCGTGGCACAGATTGCTGACTTCCTACAACTCCCTGAGTCCACCGTAAAGTGGCGCATTCACAAGGCGCGTGAAGCACTGAAGCGCGCAGCCAAAATCAATGGGTATTTAGAGTAGCCGAATTCACCAGAATTCGGGCAATAGAAAGGAGCAAGGTAAATGCAAATGGATTTAGAAACCTTGATTAAGCTCTTGCAAAACTTCCATGAGGAACTGACAATCTGCTTGGAGAATGAGATAGATGGCCCTTTTAAAACGCCGGATCCAATTTTGCTCGGTGATTTCATCGTAGATGCTTACAACAGCTATTTGGTCTCCGCAAAGGCAACCTGCGACAATCCCATTGTCCAGGCAATGCCTGAAGTTGAGAAGTTAGTCCATGTTGCCACCGAAGATGATGACACTAAGCGCGTGGGAGAGAATCCTCGATTTCAGAAGATGCACGAGGTCGCATTCGCGACAAAACAGTTGCAAACCGTCTTGGAAGGTGCGATAAAGGCGAGAGAGGCCAAATCCCAAAGCGAAATCGTTGGTGTGATGACGCTGTTGGAGAATCTCGGCGAACAGATTGGACATACACAAGAGGTAATCAGAGAAAATCCTCAAGAGGGAGGACAATCCGTCCGACATTTGGTAGAGGAATATAACCGCTATCTGGGGATTGTGCTGGAGGGCACGGAGGATGAAGTACTTGCAAAGATGTTTCGTCCATTAGAACCTGTGGTGGATGAGTCAACGTCCTATCAAGACAAGCTCTCTGAGCTTAGACTTGCCCAATCGGGCTTGTTAAGTTACCTGCAAAAGATGTATGAACGGTCGAGAGTTCAACAAGGCGCAGTACGTGAAGAACGTGAACGGCGACGTGAAGAACGCGAACGACGACGTGAAGAACGTGAACAACGACGGAGACGGAAGAAATGACCCTTTCGTCATTTTTTTACTATCCTTTTTGCAGCTTGTATCTCTATATTATTAAAATCCTTTTAAGCGCCTTATTTTGCTCATCCAAAGGCGACGTGGGCTCCATAGTTCAATTGATGAAGGAGGAAATAATCATGTCTCGGAAATTTGTCTGGAGAGCAATTTTGGTATTGGCAGCAATTTGCCTGTTTTAGGACTATTTTCAGGAATTGAATACTGGGCAATCTATGGGCTCTGTTGAAAAGTGTTTATGCCACAGAATTTTCCCAAACGAAGTAACGGAGGATGAGAACGATGTTAAAGATTGGCATTGTCGGCGCTTCTGGATACACCAGTAGTGAATTGATGAGATTATTGGTGAAGCACACAGAAGAGATAAAAATAGAACTGGCAACCTCTGAAACATACACCGGTCGAGCTGTGACCGATGTTCTACCGAATTTACGCGGTTTAATCGAACTAGAATTTTCAAAACTAAAGGTAGAAGAATTAAAAGATCGAGTTGATATCGTATTTTTAGCCGTGCCGCATACAGTAGCTATGTCTTTTGCCCCAGGTATTTTGGAACAAGGCGTTCGAGTGATAGATTTCAGCGCCGATTATCGTCTCAAGGACGCCAAAGTTTATGAAGCCTGGTATCATGTTGAACACACCAGTTCCGGATTGATTTCTGAGGCAGTATATGGATTACCGGAATTGCACCGGGAGGAAATCCGTAAGGCGAAATTGATAGCCAACCCAGGCTGTTATCCGACAGGCGTAATCTTGGCTTCGCTGCCGCTGCTACATGAAGAGCTTGTGGATTTAGATGGAATTGTAATCGACGCGAAATCGGGTATTTCTGGCGCGGGAAGCAAACCATCGGACACAACTCACTTCCCCAACCGCGAAGGCAATATCGTGGCTTACAAAATCGGAGTGCATCAACATACACCTGAGATTGAACAGGAATTGAGCCAGTTTGCGGGACGTGAAATTACCGTAAATTTCACGCCTCACCTCATGCCGATGAGCCGCGGCATTTTGAGCACGCTGTATTTTACCCTGAAAAAAGATATCTCAACGGATGGACTTCTGGATATCTACAACAAATTTTATGAGCGAGAACCATTTGTGCGAGTGCTGAACAAAGGCGAATATCCACAGACGAAAGCAGTCTACGGAAGCAATTACTGTGATGTCGGATTGGAAGTCGATGCCCGAACCAAAAGAGTCGTCGTGATGTCGGCGTTGGATAACCTCGTCAAAGGCGCGTCGGGAGCGGCTCTGCAAAATATGAATTTAATCGCGGGGTTTGAGGAGACAGCGGGGCTGGATTTTCCCCCACTAATGCCGTAATTATATTTTGTCCATTTCAAGGGGATTTTTGATATGAATATCTGTAAGCATAATATGATTGTTATACTGGCGCTTACGATATTGTCTCATTGCAGTTGTTACAAAAAGATTTCAACCTCTCAAAACTGTAATGGTCAAAAACATGTTGCCGAAGGTTATATTAAAAGTAGCGGCGTAGCTTCGTCTCGCCGTTTGTCACCACCGAGGGATGACTCTACAAGACTGCCGTCTTATTTGCGCAACATGCTATTGCCTAATACTGATTTAGGATTGCTTTTTCCCGTATAAGTTAGCAAGTTAGAAAAATGATATTCACGTTT
>DTYX01000781.1 GCA_012961655.1 Candidatus Poribacteria bacterium | reverse complement strand
GTCGTGTCCCTTTTGGAGTTGGCATGCACTGGTCAGGTATATCTGCCGACCTTATGTTTCGTAGCCGGCGAACCTGGACTCAGAACAGATGCCATTTTTTATCTTGCGTTATACAACGTGATGTTTATTCTCCCTCTCGTCACTATTTTTGGGCTGACATATTTCGGGACAACCTCCGCTTCGCTTGCCAATGTGATGCAGAGACATGTCGCTTTAATTAAACTACTCACCAGTATTCTTTTCTTCGGACTATGCGGATTTCTCGTGTCTACTTTGATTTAGTATCGGTTTTTTCTGTAAGGGAGTTGATAGAAAGTGGAAGTACAAAACTATAAAGAGCACTGGATTGCAGATTATATGGAAACAGAGGTCGGAAAGGTTGCAGTAGTAGAGACTACTCGGACCTGACACCTTATGAATCGGCAAAGATTTCTCGGGAGTATCTCAGGACAATCATGGAGGGTGAATCGTATCGTAGCCGAATTCGCAAGAATTCGGGATTGAGATTCGAGCCTTCGGACGGGTTGAGATAGTCGAGCATTGCGCCGAAGCTGGCAAACACCTTCTCGTCCAGAAGCCGTTTGCTCGTTCGATGGACGAAGGTCGAGCTATGGTGGCGGCAGCCAACCGCGCCGGAGTTAAGCTTGGCGTCAACTCTCATTACCGGTGGCTGAATGTATTCCGCGGCGCCTGGCAGTTGATTCGACAGGGAGCAATCGGAGCCCCCTACTACATCAGCGTGAACTTTCCCAGCGGAGGGGTGGCTTCTCTTGCGATGAACCAGGCAGCCGCGTGTCCGGCGGGACGCTGGTACTTCCGCATCGAAGGCGCAAAAGGGGTCATCGAGGGGTATCCAATTCACACCAAACGTTTAACTAATTTGGGGAGAAGCTATGAAAATTACCTCAATGAAAACTTTTATCGTTGATGTCACCCAAAGGGGAAATTGGGTATTTGTGCGTCTGAATACGGATGCAGGAATTACGGGCATCGGAGAAGCATCCCAAGGTGGCAACGATGTCCACACTCTCAAAGCTCTTCAAGATATCGAACCGATGGTGATAGGACATAACCCGTTCAATATCGAAGCGTTTCACCAATGCTGTTATCGTGAAGATGAAGGACGTCCATTTCATACTGCCGTAAGCGGCATCGAACACGCTTTCTGGGACATCGTTGGGAAAGTGTTGAACACACCAGTTTACAATCTTCTGGGAGGCAGATGTCGGGACAAAATTCGTCTGTACGCTAATATCAATCGAGCAACTTGGGACAGGTCGCCTTCGGGTTTTGCGCGCAATGCTAAAGCCGCAGTTTTGGATGGGTTCACAGCCATCAAGTGTGCGCCATTCGACGCTGTTTCGCACGGAGAATTAGCGCGAACTGATGGAAACAGCAGTGAAATGCGACGAGTTATCGACACCGGCATTGAGCGGATTCGGCAAGTGCGCGCGGCGGTTGGCGATGAAATCGACCTGCTGGTCGATTGTCACGGGCGATTTACGCCCAGTATGGCGATACAGGTTGCCAAGGAACTGGAAGATGTCAATCTTTTCTGGTTTGAAGCGCCAATTCCATCAACTGACTTTGAAGCGATTGCAAAAGTGAAAGCGGAAGCGCCCATGCCCATCGCTTTCGGTGAGAACTTGCGAACTAAGTCGCTTTTCCAGGAAGCGTTGGAAAAACAAGCTATGAACATTCTCATGCCCGATGTCAAGCACACTGGCGGTATCTTGGAATTGAAGAAAATCTCCGCGCTCGCTGAATCCGTCAAAATTCCCATCGCCCCGCACAATCCCAGCGGCCCAGTCGCCACAGCCGCAAGTGTTCAATGTATGACCAGCGTCCCCAATTTCCTGATTTTAGAACATGCCTGGGGCGAAGTGCCATGGCGGAGTGAATTGATAATAGAGCCGGAAAAAATTGAACATGGATTTATTGAAATTTCGGATAAGCCGGGTTTGGGAATTGAGTTGAATGATGAAGTTGTCGGTGAGCATATTTTACATTCGGAAGTCTGAACGATTTTTGTATTCTGACGAATTTTTGCTTTTCAATTACTATTTGCCATACGGAGTGGAAAAGCAACTTGCCCGCTGTTTTAGTCAGGTGCAAAAGGAGTTACGTCGGATACCATTGCGTGCAATGCGCAAGTCGGTGGAAGCAGATTTATCGGAGCATCCGGCAGCCAGTCGTTAAAGAATTTACCTAAGTCACTATTGCTCTTGTATGAGCAGATGATATGGAATGAAAGGAAGAAAATGAACCCAAAAGCATTAGAAGAACATCGTATTAGTGATATCAAAACACTGAAAGTTACAAGTCGCTATCCACGAATGATTAGCAAAAATGCTCGGGTGGGAGTTCACGGCACAGGCTCCACTGCTCAAGTTCGCGTAATTACCACCAATCAAGGGTCAGTTGGCTGGGGGCTTTCCTGGGCAGACGAGCAAGATATGTTCGCTTCGCTCAGTAGTTCACCTTCGGTAAACCGCCCCGATTTAATCGGCAAAAGCGTAGCGGAATTATTTAATCCGGAAGTCGGCGTCATCCATGAAGAATTTATGCCGCTCGACTTCCCGCTACATGATTTAGCTGGGGTTATTCTTAATCAGCCGGTCTATCAGATGCTTGGCTCAAATGGGACGACTGTTGTTCCATGCTACGACGGCGCGATTTACATGGATGACCTTCTCCCAGAGGATAATCCGCGAGGTATCGAAGCCGTTTTGACCAATTGTCGCAACGATTACGATTTGGGTTATCGCGCCTTCAAGCTCAAAATTGGGCGCGGTTACAAATGGATGGAAACTGAAGAGGGTTTGCGACGGGACATCGAAGTAACTCGGAAAGTGCGTGAAAACTTTCCCGATTGTCAAATCTTGGTCGATGCCAACAACGGTTATACTTGTGATGGATTCATTCGTTATTTTGACGCCGTTGCTGATTGTTCCATCTTTTGGGTTGAAGAACCGTTTCACGAAAATCGAGAAGATTTGAGCCGGCTGAAAGAATTTCTGGCAAAGCGCAGTCCAAATACACTCATTGCAGATGGTGAAAGCGGATATGACATAGAGTCTCTTTTGAAACTCGCAAATGAAGGTCTTGTGGATGTCTTGATTATGGATATCGCCGGTTTAGGTTTCACCAACTGGCGAAAGCTGATGCCCCGAGTGATTGAAGCAAAAGTACAAATATCCCCGCATACATGGGGTAATCCATTGAAAACTCTTTACGCCTCTCAACTTGCCGCTGGCTTGGGAAACACCGTTACACTTGAAGGCATTCCCACCCAAACAAGTGATGTGGATTGGAGTCCCTATGAACTCAAAGATGGATTGCTGCATGTACCCGCAGAGCCGGGGTTCGGCATAAGTATAAAACATAGTATACAAACCTAAGTTGCTAGTTACCAAAGAGGCGCGGAGAAAGGAAGGAAGGGAAGTAAAGGAAGAATGTCATCTTTCGATATAATATTTCGTGTACAAGCCCTTTCCTTCCATTCTGATCAGTCCACTTTGCCCATAAGACGAAGTCGTTGGTGAGTGAAGCAAACATTTTGAGCCTTTATCCAGTATAACTAGCAACTTGAGTTATACAAGGTTAAAACCTAAGCACTTTGCATTCTGCGAGATGCTAGATAAGGAACTGGCGTCCATATTACGGAGACACGGTGAATCCCCCGACGATTTCTCTACTTTCTTTATAACCGTAGCGTATCGCTTTGGCGCGCAGCACCGTTGTTCCCTCGGTTAGTCTTATTGGCCCTGTATACAGCAGCCAGTGTGGATTCTCACCCGTTTCAGCCGTATAGGCGATAGATGCGCCCTGTGTCGCGCAATAAATGCTCACGGTTATCGGACCGGTAAATGTTCCTCCATTTTGAAGCGAAGTACCTCTATTTTCGTGAGCGTTCGGAATAAACTTGGGTTGGGCGGTCTCGGGCTGTATTCCTCCCGGCCACATCTGATTGACCATCAACTCTTCGGAGATATCACCCATATCCTTTGTCTCCCTCCGCCACTCGTCCAAGACTTCGCTCATGCGCTCCAACACATCGTTGTAAGCGGAATTGTCGGCAAGATTATCGATTTGATGTGGGTCTGCTTGACAATCGTACAACTCTTCAGGAGGGCGCCTGTTGCTGAACCATAGCTTTTGCGGTCCTGCAAGTTTTCCCTCGGCGTGAAGCCGGAGCATCTCCTGCATAGCTGGTCCGCGATTGCGGTATGGAATCCAAATAATGTAAGGTATTTCTGGATAGAAATTGCGGATATATCGGTATCTCTTATCCCGCACGCTACGAACCATATCGTAGCTTTCATCGAATCGATCTCGAGCGGAAAAGACATATTCCCTCGCTGGCTTCGCCTTTGTCCCCAAGAAGGGCTGACCCTGTATATGCATTGGGATAGTAGTGCCAGCCAACGATAGCACCGTCGGTCCGAAATCAATGGAACTGATTAAATCGTCATTTATGCTTCCCGGTTTGAAGTGTCCCGGCCACCGAACAATCAGAGGAATATGCGTACCTGAATCGTACACCCACCGCTTTGCCCGCGGCAACCCGTCCCCATGGTCGCTCCAGAAAAATACGATGGTGTCATCCGCTAAACCGTCATCTTCGAGTTCCTTCAAAATCTCTCCAGCTCGCTTATCCATTGCCGCAATATTGTCATACAGGCGAGCGATGTCTTTCCGAACAACCATCGTATCCGGATAGTATGGCGGCACTTCAACCGTAGCCGGGTCTGTCACTTCAGGTTCAAGCCAATTCTGGCTTTCATGAGTCATGGTCAGGTTAAACACCGCGAAGAAAGGTTGATTCTTATCGGGACGATTACGATAGTGTGCTTTGTTGCTCGATTCATCCCAGGCCGTTACTGGTGTGGTAAATTGATAATCAGTTTTGGAGTTGTTCGTGCAGTAATAACCTTCAGCGCGCAAATACTCTGTGAAGGTTTTGACATACGGAGGCGGAACAGCGGAGTATGGGGTCGGTAAGCCTTCACCTTTATGCGTGGTACGCATGTGATGTGTCCCTATCGAAGTCTGGTACATTCCGGTAATAATGCCAGAGCGACAGGGAGCACAAACCGGCGATGACGTAAAAACCTTTGTGAACCGCATACCTTGCTCTGCCAAACGGTCTAAATTAGGTGTACGGGCAACCGGGTCACCGTAGCAGCCGAGTCTTGGGCTAATATCTTCACATGAAATCCACAGTATGTTAGGACGCCTCGTTGATTGCATAGATTTATCAGAATTATTAGAATTGCTATATTCAGAATTCATTTTCAGTAACGCACTACCAGTCATGAGAGCCGTCGCCTGTAAAAATTCCCGTCTTGAAAACCCTCCTCTGGCACTCATTGTGCTTCTCCTTTATTCATAAGTTGAATTTCATCGGCGCGTACCTCACCTTCAGAATCATTTGCAATCTCTCCCAGATAACCATTGTCTCAAAATACCTCCAAAGGCGCGGCGGCTATGTCTAACGATGATTGTATCAAATGGAACTTGTCATAGCAAGAGAAAAGTCACTCACTTTCCACCACTATAAATCCACTTTAAACTATCTAATCCCTGCGGTTGAAACGTTTAGCGTGACTTTAAAATCCTCTCCATGTTCCCGCATAAAATTAATCTTTTTACCTCATGCGGAAGATTAGCGCCGAGCACCTTGCCAATTTGTACGCCAAAGCTCCTGCCGGGTGTATCTGAACCGAAAACGATACGTTCTCCGCCCAATTCACGCACGGCAAACTCTACTACCGTCGACTCCGGGTCGCCGCCAGAGGTGTCCACCAGAATATTGGGATACGGCGCTATATCCAGAATTCCACGATAACCAGCGCCGTGCAGATGCGCCATAATGATTGTAACGTCAGGGAAACGTCGTGCCAACTCAGCAATATCGGCGGGAGTTGATTCATCAGGTAGATTGCCGGTCGTTTTGTACCAAGCGTGCTGTAGAATTGGCACTCCTAACTCAATTGCTTTCTCAACAATCGGGTCAACTAAGCTATCGCTGGTTTTACAGGCTACCCAGAGCTTAATTCCCACCATCCCACCATCAGTGATGCAGCGGTCAAGTTCCGCCAACGAAGCGTTCGAATGACGCGGATTGACATAACAAAATCCCATGATTTCCTGCGGAAACGCTTGCATCAATTCCAAAATATGAGTATTGGCAGAGGTGAATTCATCTATATTGGGATAACTAGTGTATCCCCTGTCTCCTAAAGAACTGACACAAAGACGGTCGATGTTGTTAAGTCGAGCGGACTGAATGAGTTCATCAACAGCATTGCCATTTTTACTATACGGGCGCATCCATTGTCCAATGTGTACATGCGCGTCAATAATCATGATTCAAACTCCTTATACTGATTTTCTTTATCGGTCTCGGAAAACTGCTATCAAAAACATCCCAACTCAATCTCTGTCCCAATCCAAAAATTCCCCATGATAGAATCTCTGTCTCAATCTGAAAACTCTTGACAATTATACAATAATATGATAGCTTTTATACTCAAGTCTGTCAATTTGTTTTCTATTGCACTGTTAAATAAGTTTAAATAGTTTTAGATAACATCTTCAGCCACGGGTGTATCCGTGGCTAATT
>DTYX01000780.1 GCA_012961655.1 Candidatus Poribacteria bacterium | reverse complement strand
TTTTAGCCCCTTAACCCCTTTGCCCTCTTGCCCTCTTGCCCCTTTGCCCTCTTGCCCTCTTGCCCCTTTGCCATTCAATTCATTGTCAAGACGCCCAATCTTTTAGCAGTCAGAGGAGAACCTATCGTGGTTGACCATTCGCTTTTTTCAACGGGTCGCCTTGTAGAACGGAAGAAGTTGATTCTCCATCTTCTGCCATTTTTAGGAGGAGAAGGCAGTTCAAGCACGTTGTAAGGGATAGCCATCTCAACTGTCCAATCTTCATCGTTGATTCGAGTTTTAGATTTCCATTTGCCGTTCCATTCTTTATGCTTGCCTTTGGAATCGTATTGGACACCCTTATAATTTACACCAAATTGGTAGACTATTTCGTCCTCTTTGGAGTGCAACGACCCAGACGTTGCATCGTTATGTGGTGCAATCGATACAATTACAGCCTCATCATTTTTGATGTTTCCGTCTCTTTTCTTTACATTCGCGGACAAATTTTTCGGCTCCGATTCATTTACAAGAGCAAAATAGATGGCATCTTGACTACGAACGACTTTGGCAATAGTCTGTTTTTGAGCCAGACCGCTACCGTCTGATTGGATAAAATTATTTGCTGAGGAAGCATCCGCCCAAAACGGTTCTTTCAATCGCCCGTCGAGTTCAAGTGGTGTTTTGGTTTCATTACAACTCAATTCCCTGGGTAAAAGTATTTGCAGGTAGTTGCCCGCAATTCTGCCTGACCCCAACCCAGTATCGTAGATAACTGAGAACTTCGGCGGCGGCCAGATGTCGTTAAGTTTGGGAGAATAGAAAGTAAATGGTATTCGCGCTGTTTTTTTACCGCCTATTCTGACAATTCTCTGTCTTGGCTTTAAATTCCAGTCGTTAAGGTGATGCCACACTATTCTAACATCGACCAGATACGGAAACGTATTTTTTATCTTGACAGCGCCTTGCACAAGCCTCTTGCCTTTTTTTAAAAAAACGACGGGCGGAGTGATATTGTTGGGGAACGTTCTCTCGAATTCTATCTGTTCGTAGGGAATTGCTCTCTTCACATATTGTTGATATTTACCTTTGTCCTTAACTATGGTGAACCTATCTAAAACCCTTCCGTTCGTGTCTAAAGCTTTGAAGTTTAGTTTTTCACCATCTATATTCACCACACAGAAATTGTTAATCTTTTCGGTTGAAGCAGTCCATGTATTAGGGCTAGTCTTGTGCAGGGGGCCGCTGCCGCCGCCAGCGATAATGTATGTAACAGGAGTAGTTTTTGATTCGAACGCTGAACCGATCGGATAACTACGTTCATAGATGTGATGATGGCCAGAGAAAACTATATCCACGCCGTATCTTCTGAATAGCGGCGTCAAAAGTCTTCTGACTTTGAGGTCACTGCCGTGATGAATACCTGAACCGTAAGGAGGGTGGTGAAAGAAGACGAATTTCCATTTAGTATTCGTTTTTCTAAGGTCATCTCTAAGCCATCTATACTGTTTGCTATTTTTGCCATAACTTTTGTTCGTGTCCAAAACTATAAAATGACAGTTGCTATAATTGAATGAATACCAGGACTCATTATTTGGCAGAGAGAAGAGGTCGAAGTAATTTTGGGCGTTATTTTCGTGATTGCCCAGAGAGGTGAAGATGGGGATATGGTCAATTACATCATGAAGCGGCTCAAAAAATTGAGAGTCCCATTGATAATCCTTCCTGCCATCGTTCACCAAATCGCCCACGTGTAAAATGAAGTCTGGATTTACTTTCAGGATATTTTCAGCTACTTTTCGGTGTATATCAGGGTAAGCTCTACTGTCGCCATAAACTGCGAATCTAAAAGGTATGTTGTGATTGGGTGCGGTTTTAAAGCTGCCGGTTCTCGTGGTAAAACCGCAGGAGATTTTGTAATAGTATCTGGTATTGGACCGAAGAGGTCGCAAAGTAACTTCGTGCAACTTCACCTTTTTAGCGTATTCCACAAACAGGTCGCAATCTTCTGTTATGCCGTAATCCACTCGGCTTTTGGTCGCATACGCGGTCTCCCACATAATGGTGATATGGTCTTTGCCGACATTCTGCAAGTATGGACCCTTCTCAATTGTATTCCAGGGATACGCGGATGAAAGCATAACGCTTTCATTTATCGAGCAGAATCCGAATAAGATTGCTATACATGTATAACGTTTAAGTTTTTGTATCTTCATCTGTTTTCTCCCAAAAGTGCTAAGTTTGCCATTCCTTTTTTCTCTATTGGTCACTCACAATCAAGACAGCGTTTAGCACCTTACGCAAGTCTCCACCCGAAGGACGATTGATTACTTTACCATCGGCATAAAATGTGCTCGAAGCGCCGCCGTCCAAATTCATCGCCTGTTCTGCGCCGAGTTCTATCAAGACTTGAGCGACTTCATACATGGTCATCCCTGTGCTATAGCCTTCCTGTCTGCCGTCCACCACTATCAAGAAAAGTTTCTCATCGTTAAATCCTAAAGCAGTGCGCGGTTCATGGCTTATAACTTTATTACTGCGCCGTCTTCCCGGTTTATGGTCATCATCCGAGAGAAGCGCTTCTCTCATAAATTTACTTAGTTTGCCGTCTTTCACCAGCACATAGTTTCCGCCTATCGCTTGCACGACATCGTTCCATTCGTCCGGTTCGAGGCGGATTTCAATCTTACCCTGCTGTCCGTTTGGTAATTGCGAAAGCAGGTCGTCATAAGTTCGCCGGCGGACGGATAAAACAAATCCATTGGGCGGAATCTTTCTATTACCCTTTCTCACAACACGTTTCAAAACAACATTGCCCTGGTAGTTTGGAATCAAAGGGAACTGAAATCCAGTCATTATCGCCTCATACATTCTGCCTCTGGTATGGGTGGAGGATCCAAATCGCGGGGTGTAGAGAATGGAATTATAATCCCGCCTCTGGTCTCCTCGCATTCTGTTATTGATAGCTTCTATCGGAATCTTCTGGCTATCGAAAATCACATAAGCTTTCATTCTCGCACGCCCCATAAGGAATCTGCCATCTTTCGTAACTCCGAAGCACACATCTTCTGGAATCGGCCCGCTTATCAACTCACCATCCTGCACAAATAGGTTATGCGAGATACCAGCAAGCCCTCCGAAATTGCCCAAAACTCCGAAGCCCCCGTTTATTGCCACGAGCGTCCTCTTTCCATCTGTTGATTTGCGATGCGCTATTGACGGCACCGTTTCTTTGCCCAACACTTTATCTTGCCCAATGCAGACCTGAAGATGAAGGTCGCTATTTTTTCGGTCTATCTCAGCAACGTAGAACACACATTGCTCCTCATCCCAATGATATTTATAGAGATGAACACCTGGGTGTAAATCCTGGCATAGTTCCTCTTTTTGTCCTAAGCCAAAAGCTGAAAAAGTGTTGATTAGAATTAGAAACAGGGCAATTGGAATGGATAATTTCATTTAAAAAGTCTCCTGTGAAGTTTATATAGGTCAACTCGGATTTGTGAGTAGTGAGTGGTGAGTAACTCTACCAATAACCATTGGAACCACAAAGACACCAAGACACTATAGAGAGTGGGAAAGTGAGAAAGTGAGTAAAAAAAAGGATTCTGGTTCTAAATG
>DTYX01000779.1 GCA_012961655.1 Candidatus Poribacteria bacterium | reverse complement strand
GGGAATTCGGCTACAGGGCGTTTTAACGTCCTTTTTTTGATTCAGCGTGGACATTGATGTCAACGCTTTCAAATTTTCGGGTCAGTCCAGTACTAAAAATCACTTGACAAAGTTCCTATGTTTTGATATAATTCTAAGCTGTTGTGCAATCAAAATGTCAACTATTAAAGGTTGATAAAACTATTGGATTTTTAACAGATAGGTGAAATGATGATAAAGAAGAAGACATACTTCGCAGGTACTGACAATGAAATCAAGTGGTATGTTGTTGATGCAAACGGCAAGACCTTAGGCAGATTGGCAACCCAAGTAGCGATGGTCTTGCGGGGTAAAAATCAGCCTACCTATACACCGCATGTTGATATGGGAAATAGGGTGATAGTTATCAACGCGGAGAAGGTTGTTGTTACAGGTAAGAAATATGAACAGAAGAGATATTATCGCCACAGTGGTTATCCAGGAGGATTAAAAGAGAGAACCTTTAAGGAAATGATTCAGCAGAAACCCGAGCAAGTCATTCATCATGCTGTGCGAGGAATGCTCCCTCAAAATAGATTAGGTCGGAAACTAAGTAAAAAGCTTAAAGTCTATAGGGGACCGGAGCATCCACACCAAGCTCAACAACCACAGCCTTTGAATCAGTAGTAGGATGTTTTATACGTTTTATCCAAAATATTCCCTTTATAACCTGACTCACATCAAACGTTTAATACATTGTTTTATTTAGGAGGATAACATGGCAACGCAACAATATTTGGGAACCGGAAGACGCAAAACCTCAGTAGCGCGTGTTCGACTTATGCCCGGTTCGGGTCAATTTATCGTTAATAAAAAACCGATTGATGAGTATTTCTTCGGTCGCCAGTCTCTGACTATGATTGCTAAGCATCCATTAGAGCTAACCAAAACGGCTAGAGATTATGATGTGTATGTCAATGTGCATGGTGGAGGAACTACCGGGCAGGCAGGCGCGATATCACACGGTATCGCTAGAGCGCTAATAAAAGTTGATGAGTCGTTGAGACCATCCCTTAAAAAGGCGGGACATCTCAAACGAGATGCACGCATGCGTGAGCGAAAAAAATATGGACAGAAAGGGGCGCGGGCTCGATTCCAATTTTCGAAAAGATAGTTTTAACCTGTATTCCGCTATCTCCAAAAATCTTATTTTGTAAACATCTTTTCCCTGAGTTTTGCAATATTGTGGGTGTTCACGAGAAATATAAAAAGTCAGAATAGCGGAATGTGCTTTTAACAATACGAGGAAGATTAAAATGGCTAATACGCTTGTGGTAGGCACTCAGTGGGGCGATGAGGGAAAAGGGAAGATTGTCGATTTTCTCTCCGAAAAGGCGGACATTGTTGCCAGGTATCAAGGCGGAACTAACGCTGGACATACTATTGTTATTGGGGATGAGAAATTCATCATGCATCTAATTCCCTCTGGTATTTTGCATCCCAACATACAGTGTATAATCGGAAATGGTGTTGTTATTCCTTTGGAAAGTCTCATAAAAGAGATGGATGAACTAATTGAACGCGGAATACACATCGGTGAGAATCTCTTGATTAGCGATAGAGCGCATCTGATTATGCCTTATCATCCTTTGGTGGAATCCGGCGCTAATTCCCGCGAGGGCAGCAAACTCGGTACGACATTAAAGGGTATTGGACCAGCTTATACAGATAAAATGAACAGACTAGCGGGGATTAGAATTGCAGACCTATTTGATGCTGAATTATTTGCGGAGAAACTCGATTTCAACCTTCAAAGCAAGTTAAAAAATTTAGAGAG
>DTYX01000778.1 GCA_012961655.1 Candidatus Poribacteria bacterium | reverse complement strand
CGCGGTCCGCATGGTGACCTGATGCTCGCGGTGGCCGTCAACACCAAAGCCGCGACCACGAAGGTGTTGATACTCAAACATAAGGAGGCAAAAGCACTGGCTCGTTTGAGTTGGGGCTGTCTTATTTCGAGGGATTCTCGTGGGTTTACGTGAATGCCTCTCATGCTATGGGGATTCATGCGCCGGGAGGAATCATTGACCGGAGTCGAATGGTCTTCAAACGTCGTTACACCGCCGATGCTTCCTATAACTTCTGGAAATTCGATCTTCTCGGGGAAGTGACATTCGGACAAGATTATCTGGGCAAAAGCCGCGCCGACGTTCGCGGCTATTACGGCCGTGTGGATTTCAGCCTGATTCCACAGAAAGTACTCCTATCAGGGCAATACGATATCTGGGATGACGGTCGCACGCAGACGGAGGATGAACATACACTTTCTGGAGCACTGACCTATTATCTCAATAATCAAGCATTCGTACGAGCCGCTTACACCTACTTGAAGTTCAAGGATAATCCAAACCCCAACATCGGCACGATTCAACTCTACCTGCCTTACTAGATTTCTATGAACTTAATTCGCCAATTTCACCAATCACCAGGTTGTTTTTGACCTCCAGAAGCTATCTGAGGAAATTTAACAGCGACGGTTGAATAATTCTAGCTGCTGATTCCAACGCTGCTTGAAGAGCTGTCTGTTTGAGGCTGAACTCCATGATAGCTTCAGCAAGGTCTACATCTTCTGTATCAGAGAGGATTTGAGTAAGTTCCATTTTAGAATCAAGCAGACGTTCTTTTTGCGTCTCCAATCGATTCACCTTCGCGCCTACATCAGATTGAATAGTCAAAATAGACTCAATATTTGCATCCAGTTCGGCTAAAGTCGCTTCAATCCCTGCTCGATTATTTTGCTCTAGTGTCTCCTTCAGATTTATAAGCGTCTCAAATGTTTTGGCAAATACTTCACTGCCAGTGACATTCGTCTGAATCGTTTCATCAAAACCAATTTGTCTCTGAATACTCCCATCATCACCGTGATATGTTACAACTGCTCCTTCTAAATTAAATGGTTTATTCTGAGTTTTACGTCCCGCGAAGATAAAACGTCCGTTAAATTCGGTATTGGCAAGTGCAACAACATCTTCCAGAATAACAGCGACTTCCTTAGCAGCCAAAGCCCTATCAGAGGCATTGGCTGTTCCGCTTGTTTGTGCAAGTGCAATCTCTTTGGCGCGTACAAGCTGGCTTCTTACCCCTCCTAGAACAGTATCGGTAAGGTTTAAAAAACCTAGCCCATCGTCGATATTCCGATTGATTTGATTTATTCTATCGATTCTTATTCTCTGTTTTATCGCTTGGGTAGTTCCAATTGGGTCATCGGAAGGTTTGTTGAAACGTCTACCGGAAGCGATGGCAAACTGAGATTTTTGTAGACGTTGAGCATTTTGAGAAATTGTATCTTTTATTTGAGTTGCAATAATTTTGTTTGTAACCCTCATAATTTACTTACCTCCGAAGTAAATTCCAAATCTGACCGCGACGATTAGGAACTGGGCATTGGTGATTGGTGAATGGGGTGTTATGGATAGTAAACATCTAACCCTCTGTATAGCACACAAATGAAACAGATACGTAATACGTAAACTTTCGTGAACCGTAAAAAGAAAAAATCACTTATTACGCATCATGCATCACGGAACACTCATAAGTTATTCACTGGAAGAGAAAAGAGCAAGTTTAATAGAAATCTAAAAGCTGATTTTTAAAGTCTATTGACTACCACATCGAGCAGTTCATTAACGGTGTTGATATATCGCGCAGCAGCCTGGTAAGCGCTCTGGTAATTTATAAGGTCTATGGCTTCCTCGTCCAGTGAGACGCCTGAAACTGATTCTCGACGTTGATTAATTTGACTGACGACTAACTTTTGCGCTTCTCTAAATTGATTAGCGTTCTTTGATTGCCCGCCCAATTCAGCTATTATCGACTGATAAAAATCTGAGAATGTCGCAGTATCTTCATTCATTACTTTATTTGTCCTCAATTGAGAAATCATTATAGCAATGGAATTATCCGATGGCGCATCGCTTTCCCCTGAAGCTGCAATCTTTTTTACATCTGAGAAGATAACGTCGTTAATTGCTATAGTTGAAGCAGCGCCGATATTATCCGAAGGTGAAACTGATGTAAAGGTAAAAAAGGAGTTCCCGGTAGAGTTGTCCAAGCCGAAACCCTTTTGATGCCATTCATTTACTTCCTTAGCGAGCTCTGCCGCTAAATCATCAAGTCGCTTCTGATAGTGCGGAATGATGTCATTATGAACATCTAATAGTCCCCTCAACTCACCGCTACGTATACTCAGTGGGGAATTGCTTTTCGCCAATTTTACCGAGGCTTGAGCGCCGCTAAGCCCTGCGCCAGGCGTGCGTGAGCGAAAGCGAACAGAACCAATTTTGGGTATATTAATCTCTAATTCATGGGCAAACATATCACTGACAAGGTTTTTTTGTCCGGCATTGATTGTCAGAGTTCCATCTTCTTTATTGAGAACATCTATATCGACGAGCTTTGAAAGTTGGTCGACTAACAAATCTCTTCTGTCCCGCAGTTCATTGGTTATCTTTTGTGCCGCTTCGGTATTTTTAATTTGTTGGTTCAATTTAGCTATCTGTTGAGCGATATTATTGACTTCATTAATCTTTCCTTTTAAAGTTTCACCTATATCCCGCTGCATTTGACTGAGCTTAAAATGAGTTTCGTTGATAGCATTTGTCAGCGACGCGCCGCGTTCACGTAGCACCATTCGCGTAGACAGGTCTTCGGGGTTATTTGCTAAATCTTGAAAGGCATTAAAGAATCGACTCATGAGTGAACTTAATCCTGTCTCCGACGGTTCATTAAAAATTGACTCGATTTGTGTTAAGTAATTTTTCAGCGTCTCATAACATCCCAAATTTTGCGTCTCTCTTCGAAAGATATCATCCATAAAGACATCCCGAACTCGGTTTATATCTTCAACAGTTACGCCAATTGAAATCGATCCAATTGGATTATGATTCTGCGGAAGCCCTGTTTGCAAACTCACTTTCTGCCTAGAATAACCTGGTGTGTTAACATTAGCGATATTATTACCGGTTACCTGCAATGCTGACTGTTGAGCATGCAAAGCGCCCCTACCTGTATTTAAGCCTGCTATTAAACTCAACTTCATTCACTCCTCTAATGAATTTAGGAACTATCAGATAACAATTCACTGTGAGATATAACAAAAGATTACCTCTCTCGCGGAGCAAAACAAGTTATCTCACAGGGTCACACCAAGCGTTAAAATTCGCGGTTTATCACCGGACTAAAGATACGGTGCTGGTGGGAATTATCGATTCTGCCTGTGCAAAGATAGGTAAAATCTGAATATTCGCTGAGATTAGCGAGTATTCCGAGCATTCCATCGACGTATTCGATATTGCTTGAAATCAGGCGGGCATTTTGGAAACATAGAATGTCCAGTTGAGATATCAGAATCTGAAGTTTGTTACGAAGGGTGGCATAGTTTGTGGCGTAAGGTTCTGGAACCAGGAAAATTAATTGCGATAAACTGAGTATTTCCGATGGCAGAGAAAAAGATTTACCCACTTTTTCAATCAAAGCCATTCTGGTTTTCTCGTGCTCTTGTAATTTGCGAGCCAATTTTGTCTGCTGGGAGGCGGCTACAAGTATCTGTCTGATGTTATCAGAAAAAAGAGCCTCCTGAATTTCGATGGCAAGCTGCAATAATTTCTGATATACTTTAACAGCGTCATTTAAGTTTTGGGATAGGTCATTAAGCATTTGACGCTGTCCTGGATATGTTATGCTTAATTTTTGTGTTTTCATTTTTACCAAGTCATCCATCATCCAGTCAATATCTCTTCAATCATCTTATCCGCGACTTTTTCACCATCAACCTGGTAATCTCCGTTCTGAATGCGAGATTTTAGTTCTGCAACTATATCATCACGGACATCTGGAAGAGCGCTAAGACGTTCTTTGAACCTAGAGAACTTAACTGCACTCTCTGAGAGGAGAACTTCATCCTTGTTATTGGATTTGCCAGAAAGAGAATTGGATGCCTCTAGCTCTTTAGAACTCGTTTTAGAATTTACTTCAGTATATGTGTTAATTTTATCGATGTTGTTACTTGAATAAATTTTCATTTTTACCACCTACGTTAACATCTACTCTAAGTTTCTATCGCAATTACTAGTTAACGGCAAAGACAACATATAAACAGATGACGATTTATTGAATTTTGAGCGCTCCCTTTCGTGAGCCCGACTCTCTAATTATTATATCGGCGTATATGTTTTGTAACTTTAACATTTTTATAATCTCTCGTCAATAGAAAAAGTTGACAGTTCATTATATGTGAGAGGACTCTACGGAACGGTTCATCTGTTGATATATCATCTGTGCTAAACCGATGCCACCAGCTTTCGACATGCAATCTGATAGTTCTTGGTTCAACATATCCCAATAGTAATCTTCTGTCCATCCTCCATCCAAGAAACCTGATTTAGGAACTGTTTTGCGCATAATTTTTAGCAACTCTTTTAGAAAAATAGATTCGAACTTCACTGCGGCCTGATGAATTTCCCGATTGTCCTTCGGACCGGAATTCGGAATTCGGAATTCGGAATTCCGAATTCCGAATTCCCTCTGACCCCGCCTAGTAAT
>DTYX01000777.1 GCA_012961655.1 Candidatus Poribacteria bacterium | reverse complement strand
GGTTTGTAGTAAGGCAATTCATTGCCGTCCCGATTGAAAATTTGCTTTGGGGAGAAGTGGTATTTCACAACTCTCGAATGCGGATGTTGCGAAACATCACAGGTCCGTGGTCACCTTGAAGCATCAAAGGTCCCTTGGGAGGGTTGCCTTCGACCAGTTGTCCACCGGTTGGGCCTTTAATCGTCACGTTATCGTGGATTTTTTTCCCATTTAAGGTAACATCCAGAGTCATTCCCTTGAGGGTAATATCTATGCTCTGCCATTCTCCCGCTGGCTTGCTCGCTTCCACATCGGGCGACTTCTGGTTATAAAGCGCGCCATTTTCAGCCGGATAGGAGTACGTCTTACCCAGACTGTCCAGAATCTGGATTTCATACTGACCGCGCAGGTAGATGCCGCTATTGCTATCCTTGGGGACCAGGTATTCGAGATGCAATTCAAAATCACCGAATTCCCGCTCGGTAATGATATCAACCCCACGACCAGTATTATCAAGGATTCCACCGTGGACTTCCCACTTGTGTTCCCGTTCGGGATGCCGCATTCTCCAGCCGGTCAAATTCTTACCATTGAAGAGTTCAATCCATCCTTCTGCCATGTATAAATCCTCCTGATTTGATTTGTGTATAACGTTTTGATATTATACTAAATTAGATTGACTATTTCAATAAAAAAATCTTGCATTATCAAGCTAAATTTGGTATCCTCTGTTGAAATCGATGAAAGATGATAAGGAGTGAAATAATGACATATAAATCCGCGTTTTTAGGTTGTGGCGGGCGGGCGCGTGGGCATGCCCATGCTTATCAATACGTCAAAAACGGCAAAATGGTCGCGATTTGTGACTTGGACGAGGAGCGTCTGAACGCTTTCGGCAATGACTTTGGTATTGAAAAGCGTTACACTGACATTCATGAGATGTTGGATAAAGAGCGTCCAGACCTGCTGCATATTGTCACCCCGCCGACCTTGAGGGTTGGACTTATGACAATTGCCGCGGAACACGAAGTGCCGGTGGCGATTGTTGAAAAGCCGATTGCTATTCAGGGGGAGGATTGGCGACAAATTCGTGAGTTGCGTAAAACATCGAAGACCAAATTTGTGGTGAACACCCAACTGCATTTTCATGCTCGCAATCTTGAATTGAAACGCGATGTGGCAGAGGGACGCATCGGTGAGATAAGGTTTATAGATATCAGCGCCCGCTCGACGATACTTGACCAAGGCGTGCATGTGTTAGAACTGTGTCACTCATACAACGGCGGTGTTGCTCCCACCAGTGTGTTTGGAAACGTATCAGGCACTAAAACTATCCCAACGCGCCAACCCTCTCCGGATGTGGCGGAGGCCGCCATCACTTTTGAGAATGGAGTGCGGGCTCAAATGCTCAATGGATTAGAGGTGGCGCCTAAAGTCATCGACAACGATTCCCCTTATGCGCACAAACGTATCTCTGTCTATGGCGCGCATGGATTCGTTCAGTGGACGATGCACGGTTGGGAACGCAGTACTCCGGAGGGTGGTTACGAGAGCGGTTCCCACAATTATGGTGAAGAGGATGTCTTGGGACAGGCAAGGTTAACCGATGCGGCTTTTGATTGGGTGAAGGACGAAAACAACTTGCATCCAACGCGTTTAGAGCTTTCGCTTGTTCAGTTCAATATTATCTTAGGAATTTACGTCAGCGCATTGAACAATGTCCCTGTCTCGCTACCCTTTGAGCCACCAGACGGTTTACTTGATGCTCTCAAGTCTCGGCTGGAATAGTAACATTCTTAGCCTGTTTTCCGAACTTTTTTAACCTGAAGTAATCATTATTTATGTAGAAATGCGGGAAAAGGAAGGGAAGTAAGGGAAGGAGCCGCTTCCCCCCTTTTTCCCTGAGAGGGGTCAGCGTCACCCACGTCGCCCTCGGCTCACCGCGGCTAATCGCTACCTGCGCCATCGAAGGACAAGCAGTCGGCACAGCGGCGTATCTTTGCAAAAAGTACAACGCGAATCCCAGGGATATCTACAAGCATCATATCCGTGAACTCCAACAGCAGTTGCTGAAAGATGATTGCTACATCATACAGATGAAAAATGCGGCAAATTCGTCGGGCGACTTCTCATCGCAAGAAGATATAGCCGTCGCCACTGCGATAGTTCCACCCAATAGTCGTTCGTGGGTTACCTTTGCATTTGATATACCCGCTCATTCATACTTGGTTTGGTTGCCGCCGACTGAGGGAATCGGTTGGTGCTTTTCAAATTCAGAACCGATGGGCGCTGACAGACAAGAATGTCTGCCCTACGGCGTTTCATGGACGAAAGGGAAAGGCACATACTGCTTCAGACTGTATCCGCCATCCTTGCCATATTCCGGTCAGAATGTGGTCAACGGAGTCTCCCGCCCAGAAGAGAATCAGCCAAACATCTGGATTTCTGACCCAAAGCAACCGCTGCCGCAATACATCGAACTCGACCTCGACGAGCCGACAGAATTCAACGCAGTCTATCTCACTTTCGACACCAATCTCGATAAAATGGCGACAAAAGGAGCAGTTCCGCAATGCGCCAAGGACTATTCGCTATACTACGATAAAAACGGCGAATGGGTAAGATTGCTCTCTGAAAAAGATAACTACCATCGACGTCGGAAGCATACTTTCAACGCCATCAAAACCTCCAAATTGCGAGTGCAAGTCGAAGCCACCAACGGCGCGGATACCGCGAGGATTTATGAGGTTAGAGTATACTGCGAATAATTTTGACTTGACAGAGTATTGAGATTCCACCACAATTTCAGAAAATAATCCAAATAATTGTTGTGAGGACATTTAATTATGACAGACAAAATTGAACACGTTTTCGATGCACCCTTTGCTAAACCGAACGGGTTGTACGGAACGGCAGACGGATTGTGGACGGTTGACCAGGTTACGGAGAAAGTATCTAAACTATCCTATCAAGATGGGTCGGTGTTGACTACGGTAGAAACTGAATCGCATAACACCAGTGGATTAGCTTATGGCGATGGCGCGCTGTGGTTAGCGGCAAACGGTAAAACTCCGTTTCGCGATGCTAGACCCACTGATTTTGACTACGGCAGAATTTTGAAAGTCCATCCCACATCCGGTGAAACACTCAATGCACACCGCATGCCAGACGGCGGTGGAGTGCATGGCATCGAATGGGCGGAGGGAACGCTCTGGTTGACTACGTTGCGTACCCAGACGCTTTCTCAGGTGAATCCCGATACCTTTGAAGTGCTCCATAAGATTCCCGTTCCGTATACGCGGGCACATGGATTAGCCTGGGATGATGGCTATATCTGGTGCGTGCATACCAGCCACCGCGTCATTGTGAAATTGGATGTTCAAGATGGACGTGTAACGGAGACCATTGAAGTAAGAGAGCCTAAACCAGAACCCCATGGTCTCACTCTGCACGATGGCGCCCTTTGGTACTGCGATGCAGAATCGGGAGCTATCTGCCGCATCTTGATGTCGTAAGCAATTTAGGTGATATTTTGGATGCATGTCGCGCTCACTTATGATAGAAATGAGATAAGACTTTATCTCGACGGCGAGGTTGATTTCAACGCCAAGGCGAAGGCAGCGATTAAAACCAGAAATAACGAGGCCTTCGTTGGTATCGGTATAGAAAGACAAAAGAGCCGTTTCTTCCAGGGCTTTATCGATGAAGTGATGCTGTATGCTAATATGGCATTAACTCAAGAGGAAATCAAAAAAGAACTAATTGAGAAGATTCTCCCCGTTGAGAAGCGAGATAAACTTACAATGACATGGGGCAAAATCAAGGAAGAGAGTTAAGTTCAAGCAAAATATAATCGGAGAAAAACCATATTATGAGTAACAACAATCAAGAGAACCATCAACCGAAAACATTAAAACCGCAAGACATCGTTGCGATGAAAAGACTCAGTGGAGCGATTATTTCACCTGATGGCAGATGGGCTGCTTGCCTTTGTCTCAAAACGTGAGGGCGACAAAAATCAAATCTGCATCATCCCAATCGCCGGCGGTGAAGCCAAGCAACTGACCCATACCAAAAACGGCGCATCAAATCCGCGTTGGTCGCCTGACGGAAAACGGATTGCCTTTTTGATGCAGGAGAAGGATAGCGACGAAGAGGAAAAGCGGAAGAAAGCCAAGGATGACCCAGTGGTCGTGGAGAAAGACGATTTCAAACAGACGCATCTTTGGGCAATTGATGTCGCAACGATGGACGAGGAATCCGAACTCCTCTTTGAATTACCGAAGAAAGAATCAGAGAAGGATGATAAAGATAATAAAGAGAAAGATAAGAAGGACAAGTCTCAACGATTAACGGAAGGGGATTTTCACGTCAGCGACCATAGATGGTCTCCTGATGGGAAACAGATAACATTTGTCTCCGCGCCCTCGCCGAAAGCGGACCATCTCAGGTTCAATGCGACCATTCAGATTGTCGATGTCGAAACAAAAGCAATCCGAAAGTTGACCTCCTATGATGGCGGAGAGAGCGCTCCGCGCTGGTCGCCGGATGGGAAATACCTCGCATTTTTATATCGCACGGATGACGCCAACCCTCTCCAAATGGACATTTACATTATCCCGGCAGAAGGCGGAATACCAACCAACCTCACCTCAAATTTCGACCACAACGAAGTTGCGCCCGTCTGGTCTCCCAATGGAGAGATGATTTACTTCGAGACGGCGGATAGAGTAAGCCGACATCTTTACGCTGTTTCCAGGAATGACGGCGAGATTGGTCGGATAACCCACGGAGC
>DTYX01000776.1 GCA_012961655.1 Candidatus Poribacteria bacterium | reverse complement strand
TGCCTCCGTGCCGCCACTTTTGTTTCAATGGCTGTGCCTAATTTCTGATTGGTGAGATTATTTCCCCCTTTAACCTGCTAAAAACCCTTCTTATTTGACTAAAATCATCTTCCGCGTCTGAGTAAACTTGTCAGTCCTGATAGCTCGAGATTTTTCAACTTCTATCTTATAGAAATAGATTCCGCTGGCTACCCGTTCGCCCATCTCTGTACGTCCATCCCAGAAAGCAGCAGCGCTTCTATCAAGATAGGTTCCAGCTTGACGGCGTCCGAGGTCAATAGTTTTGATTAATTTTCCGGATGCGTCGTAAATATTAATCTTTACATCCGCGCTTTCGGACAACTGGAATGGAATCCAGGTTTCAGGGTTGAAGGGATTGGGATAGTTTTGCCGACGAAACGCTGTCCTAGCTCATCCAACTTAATCACTGTCGTTGCGCCAAGTTTCTCGGCAAGGCTCGAAGCTGTATAAGGGGTTTCAGGTTTCAGCGGTAGCGAAATCATATTCAACCCTTTGTTGACGGCCAAAGTGACTTTCCCTTCGGTGGTCCCCGGCAGCATCTCTATCTTCACTTCGACTCTTCATAAATCTCATGCTGTGGGTGGTCTGGGCCAAGGTGACATTGACCGCAAGTCTCCGGTTTACGGGCTTCGGCGACGCTGAATTTATGCCTTGTGTGGCAGTAGGTGCAAGAACCGAGACTACCATCGGGGTTAATTCTGCCTACTCCAGCGTTGGGCCAGCCTTTAAGCTTACCCTCTGGTTCAGCAATTATAAAACTGCCGTGACATTCAATGCAGCCAAGGTTGACATTGTTGTGATTGTACTGTGGGTCGTCAAGAAGCCCTATCTTTGCTAAAATTCCACTGTCTGGAAACAGAGGGGTTAAAGCTGTTTTTGCCATTTCCTCAGGGTCAAGCTGTTTAGCTGTCTCCTGTCCAACCGGGTCAAGACCGGCCTCTCTTGCCTTGATGTAGTAAGGCTTCAGCGGCCCCATAAAGGCGCCCCAGGCATGTTTGCTTACTGAGTTCTGTTCCACTTCTTTGGGATGGCAACCCGCACAATACCTCGGCGAAGGAACTGCCGTGACTGTAAAACCATTATGGTCGTAGCCGGAGGGGTCTTCAGCCTTTGCCTCATGACAGGTATAACACCCAACATCAACTCTACTGTGTTTGCTATCCTGCCACTGTTTAACTATTCCAGGCGTCATTATCCCATGGCAGTTTAGGCATGGCTCAATTGGGGCTTCTTGGGCGGAAACAGTTACAGAAAGTAGCCCAAAAACTGCGAGGAGCGCGCAGGTCAGTAGAAATAAGGAAGAAATTATCGTCAAAGAGCTCCATAAATTCGGGCGGTGGCGCAAACTGCCACTTCGCGATTGTATCCGGCACAATCTAAAACAGATTGTGTTACAAACTATCGCTTGAGCGCGAAAAGCTTCCGCAAAGTATTTATGTATTGTTGACAATTCTCGTCTTTCCGCGCTGATTCCTTCAAAATTACCGTAGGATGGTGCAATAGCTTATTGACGAAGGCTTGAGTCATACGGTCTATGGACGATTTTTGCTCTTCAGATAAGTTTTTCGCTTTTCTGAAGCATCGTTGAAGTTCTGCGGTTCTTATTGCATCAATCTCTTCCCTCAGAAGCTTGATAGTCGGATTAACTTTAAGAACCTTTAGCCAGGAATAAAACTTCTCCGCTTCTTCACCGATAATTTTTTCAACCTTTTCGGCTTCTTTTTGCCGTTGCTTTTGATTAACGTTCACAACTGATTGCAGGTCATCGATGTTGTAGAGATATACATTTTCTATTAAATTAACATCGGGCGCGATATCTCTGGGCACAGCGATATCTATAAGGAACAGGGGACTACGGCTGCGATGTTTCATTAATTCATTTAGTTCATACCGCTCGACGACGTAGTTACGTGCGCTTGTGGAACTAACGACGATGTCGGATTCTTTAAGAAACTCCAACTTTTCGTCAAATGGCAGCGCTTTACCGTGAAAGCGCTCCGCTAACTTTACTGCCCGTTCATAAGTTCTGTTCACGACGAAAACTTGAGAGGCGCCTTTGGCGACAATATGCTGTACGGTCAGTTCCGCCATCTCGCCAGCGCCGATGATTAACACGGTTTTGTCCGCTAGCGAGCCGAGAATTTGGTTCGCCAATTGTACCGCGGCGTAGCTTATAGATACTGCGCCCGCCCCGATATTAGTTTCCGTCCGTATCCGTTTTTGGACAGCGGATGCTTTAGAGAATAACCTGTTTAGCGCCTCACCTGTACTACCCGCTTCTAAGGCAGACTCAAAGGCAGCTTTGACTTGACCTGATATCTGCGTTTCACCCACCACCATGGAATCCAAACTTGCGGTAACAGAAAACAGATGTTTAATCGCTTCTATACCCTCGTAGCAGTATGTCATCTCGGATAATGTTCGCTTATCCAAGCCATGATAGGAAGCGAGGAAATCGAAGGGAGCATCTTCTTTCGATTCATCCGTTATGGCATAGATTTCAACCCGATTGCATGTTGACAGAATAATGCCCTCATGAATGCCATCCTGCTCTATAAGTTCTTTTAAGGCTTTGGGGAGCGCTTTTGATGGGAAAGAGAGATGTTCTCGATAACAGATGGGAGCTATCTTGTGGTTCGTTCCAATGACGACTACC
>DTYX01000775.1 GCA_012961655.1 Candidatus Poribacteria bacterium | reverse complement strand
TGAAGGAATAGATGACAGAGATATAAACCTGAAAAAACTTGCTCAGAAAATGAAGAACTTCTGCGCATGTGGTGGAAAGCCATCCTGAGTTAAACATAGAGAAAGTGAATGCTGATGGCATTTTTAATACCCAACCTTGTCGGGATAATGTACAATGCATAGCCGGTCATAATATGGTCTTTCTATCTAAAGATTACAACATGGACGCCTACATTTTCGGATGTCCCGTTTTGAATGAAGAAGCAAGACGCAAGCTTGAACATATGGGTATGGAGGTTCCATCGCAAAGGGAGTGTGAAAGGAAAGAGGAATGCAGTCCAATTTCTGAAATCGGCAGGATATACCGTGTCAAACGAGAAGTGCTTTCTCAAATTGATTGGGATAATCCACAATTCAGTTACCGTTTTAAACTCGTTCATTCTCTGCGGACGAAGATAGAGCGTTTATTTTCTCGGATGAAGGAACGTTTCAAGATGAAGCATGTATACAAGCGTGGAATTGACAAAATCAGGGGACACATCCTCAAATTCATGAATCTGATGCACATCCTTGCTAACCTGACGGGAACCTATGGAGTCTAGCAAGGACGCTAAGAAGCGGTTTAATTCAAAAAGTGGAAAAACAAAGCTTGTCCTTGAGCGAAGCGAAGGATTGAGGGAGGAGTATGCCTTTTTAGCGAAAAAATCAAAGAAAAGTCAAAATTTTTGTTGCAATGAAGATGAAAAAATGCTAAAATTATTAGTGGTTGGTTCCCGAAGTTAATCGTGGGAATCGACAAATTTTAATTATTGCCGTGCGCCTGATAATCAACAAGTATTATGTTACACTAAAAAAAGGTGTTAGACTGGCATTTTTGACGCCTTGATAAGGAGGACTAAATTGAAACCTCTACTGTCTACTTTAATTTTCATCATCGTTGTATGCTATGTTGTGGCGTTGACATCCATAAGCCACGCTCGCGAGGTGGATAAATCGCTGGTCTTGTACCTTCCATTTGACGAAGGGCGAGGCGACGTGGCAAAGGATGCGTCTCAATATGGCCATGACGGAAAGCTTGTCAAAAAACCCAAATGGGTTGACGGTAAAATCGGCAAAGCGTTGGAATTCGACGGAACTGTTGGCAACTATGTCGAAGTTCCCGTCACCGACGAATTGCAGCTGCGCGAAGTCTTTACCGCCGAGTTTTGGGTGAAAAGAGCCGCGTCGCAAATCCGAACCTGGAACTACATGGTGTCTGCGGGCAGCCTTAAATGGGCGGTGATATATAATACCGACCAGAGAGTATACATTTACACACGCTCGGCAGGAAACTGGGCGCGACGCCTCGTTACCGACAAACAACTCACTACTGACTGGACACACATCGCTGCTACCTATGATGTAAAAAAAGGGGTTGAATTATACTTCAACGCCGAAAAAGTTGGCACAGGCGCCAAACCACCCATAGTCGATGAGATTGATATCGCATGCATGGTTGGCGCACGCGCGCCTGGACAGGAATTCTTCACAGGAATCATCGACGAAGTCGCACTATACAACCGCGTTCTCGGGATTGATGAAATTAAGCGGGATATGGAAGCAGTCGGCGGCACTGCTGTCTTGCCGCAAGATAAATTGACGACGACCTGGGGTAAGATTAAAGAAAAGTGATAAGTAACAACTTTCACTTCCGTATCATCATACGATAGTCATGTGTTTCGCATCACTTCTCCCTGTCATCGCTCTGGGTTTGATAAGTTTTGGCGAACTGCTATCTGCCAATGAGGTTCAAAACCGTCCCGACTCCGTCGGCGTGCAGAATAGGATTCAATTCGTCGATGCGACATCCGCATCGGGCATTCGCTTCAAACACGTGGACGGCAGAAGCGGTCGAAAATATCTGTTGGAGACATTGGGTTCGGGCGCTGCTTTTTTCGACTACGACAATGATGAGGATATCGATCTGTACATCGTCAACGCCGCTGACCTTCCCGGTTTCACCTCTAAGGTTCCACCGACGAATGTTTTGTATCGCAACAATGGCGATGGGACGTTCACCGATGTTACTTCACAGGCTGGCGTGGGACATCCTGGATACGGCGTGGGATGCGCAGCGGCGGATTATGACAATGACGGCTATCAAGACCTCTACGTTACAAATTATGGTCCCAACGTTTTGTACCACAATAACGGCGATGGCACGTTCACAGATGTCACCCGAAAAGCGGGTGTCGGCGACCCTCATTGGAGCACGAGTTGCGCGTTTTTGGATTACGACAACGATGGCTATGTCGATTTATATGTCGTCAATTATCTTCCGTTTTCGGTGGAGACAAGCGCTTGGTGGATAGTAAATGGCGTCCGAACCTACTGTAGCCCTCCCGACCAATTCGCCGGCGCCGTCTTTCACGGCGAACCCGATACGCTCTATCGCAACAATGGCGACGGGACGTTCACAGATGTTACCAAAGAAGCTGGCATCTCTTCCACCGGCGTGGGATTAGCCGTAGCTGTCGGCGACTACAATAACGATGGCAATGCGGACATCTACGTCGCGAATGATATGGAACAGCACTATCTCTTTAAAAATAACGGCGATGGCACATTCACCGACGTTACGCTTCTTTCTGGCACAGGATATAGCGAGGACGGCGTGCCTGGAAGCGGGATGGGAGCAGCCTTCGGCGACTACGATAATGACGGCTATCTCGACCTTGTAGTGAGCAATGCCGCCAACATGCCAACTATCTTATACCATAACGATGGGGATGGATTCTTCACCGATGTCTCCTTCGTTTCGGGCATTGGACAAAAGACGCTGTCCTATTTTAAGTGGACGAATGAGTTCATCGACTACGATAACGACGGCTTTCAAGACATCTTCATAACAGATGGACACCTGCAAGACAATATCGAACTTTTTGGCGATTCGACCTATCCGCAACAAAATCTGTTGTTTCATAATCGAGGAGATGGAACATTTACCGATGTCTCCGAGGAAATGGGAGCGGGCATGTCGTTGAAAAAAGTCGGTCGTGGCGCGGCATTCGGCGACTACGACAACGACGGCGATATCGATATCTTCATCAATAACTCCAACCAAACGGCGGATTTGCTGCGCAACGACGGCGGCAATCGGAATAACTGGCTGATGATTAAAACTGTCGGGGTGAAAAGCAATCGCGACGGCATTGGTACGCGCATAAAGGTCGTATCGGGTTCGCTGACGCAGATAAAAGAGGTCAAAAGCGGTTCGGGCTACCTGTCTCAAAGCGACCTGAGAGTGCTGTTTGGGTTGGGAACTCATACAAAAGCCGACCTGGTGGAATTGCGCTGGCCCAGCGGATTGGTGGAAAGAATACGGGATGTAAAAGCAAGACAGATACTCACTGTAACAGAAGGATGCGGCGAAAGAGTGGAAAAATAGATGAGAGATATCAGAGCTACTATTATCTCATCCATAAGCCTTGCAATTATTATCTTAAGCAGTCTTGAATTACAAGCGGAAAGCTCACAATTAGCGAAGCGATATTACAATTTGGGCTTGAAATATTCCGAGCTCGGTCAATGGGAAGAAGCAATTGAGGCATACACCCAAAGCATCGAATTAAATCCCAACTCCGCTGCCGCTCATCATAATCTCGGCGTTGCGTATTCACAGCAAGGACGGTGGGATAAAGCGGCAGCGGAGTATAAAAAGGCAATCTCGCTGAATCCAAAGTTCGTCTCCGCCTATCGCAATCTCGGACACGTCTACGCTCAACAAGGGCTTTTCGGAATGGCGCAGGACGCTTATAAAAAGGTCGTTGAATTGCGCCCAGAACAACCGGAAGCGCACTATAACCTCGCTTCGATGTATCTGCAGACGGATATGATGCACGAGGCGATAGCGGAATACCAAAAAGCCATCGAACTCAATTCCAAGTATACCGCCGCTTATCAGGATTTGGGCGTGGCATATTCACAGCAACAGAGATACACCGAAGCGATATACGCCTATAAAAAAGCCATTTCACTCGACCCAAATTCCGCTTCGCCCTATTATAACCTCGGACGGGTCTATTCAAAGCAAGGACAATTCGATTTAGCGGTGGACGCATACAAGCAGGCTATTGTATTAGACCCCAATTTCGTCGATGCCTACAACGGTCTGGGGCAAATCTTGACTCGAAATCATAAATTTGACGAAGCGGTTGACGCTTATAAAAAAGCTCTTACGCTGGCATTGAACCCTCCACAAAGCTCATCTTTGGACGCCAAGAAGTCGAAGTCAGTTTTGGCGTCGGCGCATTACGGCTTGGGACGGATATATGCAAGTCAAAAGCGGTACGACGCGGCTGTAGCGGAATTTCAACGGGCGATTGAAAATGCCCCCCACTATTCGGATGCACATTACAGTTTGGCGAACGTTTATGCGCGACAAGGGCGCAAAGAGGACGCGGCTGAAGAGATGAAGATATTTCGGAAACTGCGCCAGAACGAGCCACTCATGGTGCAAGCGGAACAGTGGGCGAAGCGCCATCCCAACGACCCTGAAGCGTTCAATAATTTGGGCGCCACTTATGCCATCCTCGGTCGTTTCGACCAAGCCATAGAAGCATATAAGAAAGCGCTCCTTTTAAATCCGCAATTGGCGACAACCTATTATAATCTCGGAGTCGCTTATTCCAAAATTGATGAATTTCAGGAAGCTTCAGAAGCGTACAAATCAGCTATCCGACTTAATCCTAACCTCGCCATCGCATACAATAATCTCGCCTGGCTCTACGCGCAGAGTGACGAAGATCTCGATTCCGCCTTAAAACTAGCCCAAAAGGCTGTGGAGTTAGAACAGAATTCCGATTACCTGGACACGTTGGCGTGGATTTACTACAAGCAGAGGATGTATGCCAAAGCGGAGGAAACAATAAAACAGGCGATTCAGATGAAACCTGAAGAGAAATTATATCGGGAACGATTGGATGAAATTAAAAAAGATAGAAAACTGGACAATGAGAATTGATAAACGAGACTGTATGAATGAAAAGGAACAGTGGCGCAGGTTTCCTAACCTGCGAAGCTCAAAAGTTGTGGAAGGCGTCAGCGGCGCATACGCGCGAAGCTTGTATCGGGCTGTTGGCGTCATCGACTCTGATTTCAAAAAACCCCTCATCGCTGTCGCCAATTCGTGGAACGAAATTGTGCCCGGCCACCCAAAAGTAATTATGAATTTGGTTTTTGTCATTCTGAGCGCAGCGAAGAATCTTTTGAAGCAAATCACCGAGAGTTCTTTCGCTTCGCTCAAGATGACAGGAATTAGGGTCATAATTACTAACGGAAGCTGAATTCAGATTCGTTTTCATTATTTCCTCCTAACACTACTACGAGATTTCAATATTTCAATTAGCTTGTTGGTTCCTAATTTTTTAGC
>DTYX01000774.1 GCA_012961655.1 Candidatus Poribacteria bacterium | reverse complement strand
GTATAAACTGTATAGCGAGAGAGTTTGTATCCACGTGAGGTATCGGGCACTTCGTCGATGGTGAAATTCACGGGGATGTTGCTTACAGGATTTTCATTCACGTCTTTAACCTGCACTGTAAGAGGAGCGCTGAAGCTCTGCGTCACTACGCCTGTTCTGTCACCGATGGGCAGAAGTGAGATTTTCACAGGCGGACCTGGATGCGCTGCAATGCGAAATTCTACAGGAGAACCTTTCAGCCCTGGACTCTCGGCTCTAACAATGTACTCCTTCGCTTTTGAGCCCAAAGTAAAGCTCGCAGTTGCAATTCCGCTTTCGTTTGTCCTAACATTTGTCTCTTGCAGTCTGCCTCCTTCTCCCCCTTTGAAGGATACAGATACACCTTTTACAGGATTTTCATATTCATCTGTCACCTCGACGGAGAGAATCAGAGTTTCGCCAACAGTTCCAGCGGATGGAGCGTTGAGCGCTTTTCTAAGATTTTCAGCCGGTCCGTCTATTACACGGATGTCAATTTTCCGGGAAATGCTCTCGCTTTCCACCATGACGAAGTAGCTTCCAATCCTTGTCCATGCCGTTAAAGTTGTTTCCGCTTTCCCTTGACGATTTGTGATAGGGCGTGTGGACGTCAAGGTTGCGTCTTCTGCCCTAAAGGTTACTGTTTTGCCTTCAATCGGATTCTTGTACTGGTCGAATAAAGTGGCTTTAATGGACACTTCTTGCCCCGGCCGGACAGTTTGAACGCCTGGTGACTCGACGAGAATCTGGTCAACTTGGTCTGGTAGAGCGTAAGCTTTTAAGGTAGCAGTTATATCAGGATTTTCCTGAAGCGTTGCTTTAACTTCATACTCGCCGATTTTCTCTCCCAAAGTGAGGCGAACAGTTAGCCGTCCTTTGTTATCTGTTTTGTAGGGCTTCTCAGGAGATAGAACGGCAGTTGCCGGCCCGGAGATTTCAACATCAATCGGAATGTCGGGGACACCGTTGTTGAAAGCGTCCAAGACCTTCAGAATAAGCGGCTTGGCTAACGTTGTGTTGACAATCCCCTCTTGCGACTGCCTGGAAATTATTTTTATAAGGGTGGGTATTTTCGGCTCGACAACCAATTTTTTCTTTTCTGTAATGTTCAAAAAAGTAGCGATGATTTCTATCTCACCGCTTTTTGTTGCTGTCAAGACCCCCTCTTTCTTCATTTCGCCGCTTGCAATAGGTTCAACCCTCCATTCCGGTAAGATGGGCACAGCTTTGCCATGAACATTTTGTCCTACCGTCGAAAATGAATAGGTGATCCCCGCCATTAGAATATCTTCTCCCTTGATTTCGAGCTTGACTATCTTCGCAGGGGGAATGCCGAATTCGGGTGGGGCTTTGATGACTGAACCTTCCAGATTTTTAGGTTGCCCCACAATTTGATAGAGTGGTACTACCTTATAATAATAGATGTCCGCCTTGAGCGCCGTCTCATCTACGTAGGAATCGCCTTCCACTTTTTCTTTTATTGGCTTGTTCCCGTAGCCTTGGTTTTCAGATAGGCTGCGGTAGATATTGTATTTATGAGCCCTGCTATCTGGAAGCCATGTCAGCTTTATGCCTTTTGGTGTTGTTTGCGTGGTGAACTCGATAACGCGCGGTTGTGGCACATTGCTCTTTGCAGGGTCTAACGGATTATCGTGGTCAACCCCGCATGCCAGAAGGAATAACATAAGAAAAATGATAAATCGTTTCATGCCAGTCCACCTCCCTTAGAAACGGTATTCATAAGCGAGCAGGAAGTCACCTCCTCGAGGAGCAAAAGTGTACTTTTTTTCCTGCTGTTTGAGCCACTGCTCAGTATACTGGCGGGCGTCATAAGTTGACCAGGCAGCATTGACTAAAGCCAGCAGCGCATAACCGCCTATAAACCAATTTCTATTTTGATAATAATCTACGGAATTGTCGAAGTGTTTTCTAATCTCATCGACATTTGTAGCGTCGCGATAGCTCTTCCGCTCCCGTGAGAAATGATATTGTGCGACCCCTATTCCTATCAAAGCTGCGCCTTGAAAAACGGTGGAAACAATTCCTTTTTTGATATGCCCGCTATAGAAATATCCACCGCCCGGCAAAATAGAAAGGAGGGCAGCTTTTGGAACTGACTTCTTGGGAAGATACCTATCAAAACGGTTAAGCAATATCTCCATTTCTACCAGAGCTTCGACAGAGCCATCACCAAGGGTGTGGATATCGCTGAAAACCTCTTTCGCATATTTTACTAGAATCGGTTCAAGTTCGATTTTAAAGCGTTGCTCCTTGACTGCCTCTAAGCCAATTGTCTTTCCCCCAGAAACAATAACGCCTTTCAGATATTCCCCAAGCTTTACCTGCGCATCTGCCCTGGCAGCAGCATGCGCTGCCGCCCTCTTCTCAGCATCGGTTACGTCCTGCCGCCTTGCATGCCCTCTCCCCCAAGCGGTAATCCTTCCACCCCACATCCTTACTAAAGCCTCCGCAGCGAGGGAAGGTGTAGTTTGCTGGCTTGAGGCTTCGTAGGGTCCGACTATCAATCCAATTATGATGAAGCAAAACAATTTCTGCATGGAAAGCCTCCCTTAGTTATTTTTGGGTATGGACAGCTTGTTTTTAGCGCCCATACCCTTTTTAGTCACTTAACAAGGATAACAACGCGTCCGCGCTCTAAATACTGTGTTCTGACATCGCTCGCTTCGATGGCTGCCGCATCATCTTCAGAGATAATAACTTGGTTATTGTTTGGCCCTGTAGCGGCGACGGCTTTGACAATCTTATAGTTTTCTCCCAGCCAATCACCATAAAGCTCCTTGGCTTCTTTTTCATTTTTCGCGTACCCGACAAGTCCCCACCTTCTGCGGATTTCTTCAGGTACTCGGTGTAAGCCATAAATCTCCTTATTTTGCGGGGTGTAGATGGTTGTTAAAGCCCCCCGCTTAGTCCCTTTCTCACGAGCGTCCACAATCAGCCCTGTGACATTCTCCCATTTAGCCGGTGGCTTTGGTGTACGACTCGACAGTTCTGCGACGTCCTGTCCAATATCTTTGAGTTTGTTCTTAACATCGGCTAACCGAGTGTTAAGTTCACTCAATTGCTCTTTTTGCTCTGCAGTCTGTTTTCGTTGCAGGGCTTTTAATCCCGCAATTTGATCTGGGAGGGATTTTGAGAGAGCCAACAGTTTTAGGATGTCTATCTCTTTAAGGGTCAAAAGAGCTGGCTGGGGAGAAAAAGGCTTAATGGCTGAAGTTTTAAGCGCAATTTGCAACGTTAGGGTGGCTTCAACAGAGCCATCTTTGAGAACCGCGAAATTCGTGGGCTTTTGTTGAATAGCATACTGCAATGCATATTCAAGCTGCTTGATTGTATATCGTTGCTTGATAATCTCCCCTATTCCGAATTCCGTTTCACCACTGATAACAAGTCCGCCCAGTATCCCCGCCAACTGAATTTGGGCGTCAGCACGCGCTGCGCTCTCCGCTCTGGCTTTCTTTTGCGCCAATGTTAGCTCTTTAGTAAGGGGGCCACTATTTCCTCTACCTTTAACGGTAATTGCCTCACCTGCGAGCAAAGCCTCGCGCGCTTTAACCATGAACGCATCCTCTTGATTCACTTCGCCCAACGAAAGAGTGGCAAAGTTGAGACTGAACGCTACAAAAAGCACTACGATGGTTTGAAGTTTGAATCGCTTGGAGCGATTCTTTTTTTTGTCTTTCATCAGTATTCTCTCCTTTTTTAGTTTGACTTTGGTAAATTAAAGTAGAACGGGCAGCCTGCCCGTTAAAGTGGGATGTACTTAAGGGTGTTTGTCCTCCTGTCTTCTCGCCTCTTCCAAATCCCTTATTGCGCGTTGGTCGGACGGGTTGAGGTTGAGAATCGCCTGGGAATGTTCCTTAACCTTATCCCAGTTGGGCAGGGATAATCCACGATAATAATTGACTAATCGCCTATGCAATTCAATTTGCCGCGCTTTATCCAACTTTCTTTTCGCAGCCAATTTCGCAGCTTCCTCCAATAAATTGATTCCCTTCCCCATCTGCTGGCTTTCGATGGCAATCTCTGCCTGACGTGTTAATTCGTCCACCGGCGGTGCGGGAGGGAGAATCCAAACGCACAAGGCTATAATGATAGCCACCACAAAAGAAAATGCTGCATACTTCACCTTTTTCAGCAAGAGATGCCACCTCAATGCGTTGAGCATTTCTGACATCTTTTGATACCTGTCTTCTGGGTCGAATTCAAGAGCTTTCATCACGATTTTGTCCAACCACCGGGGAACTTTGCGATTCAGTTCTCTGGGACTATTCAGGACGAATGGCTCATCTTTGTTAAATTCCGCTTGTGTCAGGCATTGATAGAGGGTTTTGCCAAAGGAGTAAATATCAGCCCTTTGGTCAACTCTGGGCTTTTTCAGAGCCTTTAGCTTGCATTGCAGCTCCTTTATCCTTGCCTTATTTTGCGTACTCCTGGTTGCTTCTAACTCCTTAATCTCTTTTTCATACTCGATTTTCTTGAAATGCCACTCATACATTTTAAGGGCTTCTGGCGCTGCATACTCTTGAGTTGTGGGGGTAGGCATATTCATCGCAGGGCTAAGAAACGCAATAGAGCCAAAATCCGAAAGCTTTACGTTTCCTTTATCATCGAAGAGTATGTTCTGGGGTTTGACGTCAAAATGGATTTTTCCATTCGCATGGATATGCTGAAGGGCATCCCCCACTGTCAACATATACTTGATGCTTTCAGAGATCTTCATTCCCTCACCGCCGATTCGCTCCATCAGATTGCCGCCGCGCATATACTCCATGATAATGAAACCGACTCCGCCCTCCTCTCCAGCATGATAAATCTGGACAATATTTGGCTGGCCTTCGCCGAGTTCTGCCATCGCTTGTGCTTCTCTGATGACCAAATTCTTATCCGGGGATTTAATCTTCTTGAGAACTACCTCTTGTCCAGCAGAGTTTTTGGCAAGCCAAGTCTCGCTTAATCGAGTTTCCTTTAATTTTGTGATGAGTTTACATCCAGCTATTTCTTCGTTCAATTTTATACACCTCCCAGGGAGTTGATTGAAATTTTTGCTCAAAACGGAAGTTGATATGCGAGGTTTCAAAGAATAGGCAAAAATTGTGCCTGTCTGCGTGCGGCACGCACAGGCAGGCCCCAACACCCTCTGGTATTGGGGCAAAGTGTCACATTTATAAGCGACTTACTTCAAGATTACCAACCGCCGCATCTGTACGAAATCACCGGCGCGCATCTGCACGAAATAGATTCCACTGGTGACGCTTTCTCCATGTTCATTTAGTCCATCCCAGTATGCAGATTTGTTTACAGTTCGGTAGTTTCCTGCTTTCCGATGACCGAGAGAAAGCCGCCGTACCTCTTTCCCGCTGACATCGTAGATGGTCAAAATAACGGTAGCATCGCCGGCGAGCTGATATGGAATCCACGTCTCCGGGTTGGACGGATTGGGATAGAGCGGCAGCAGTGCGGTTTTGATATTCCCCCATGTTGTTAGCGGATTTCCGTTTGGGTCAACCGCTTGGCTCTGTTTCACCGTAACCGTCGTCTGTTTGGGGGCGGAAATCTTATCTCGCAAATCTTCAGCAAAAAACGTGATTGTGTAGTTACCGACTTTCTCAAAATCGTCGTAACTACCCTCGTACCGTTTCCCATCCGTTGAGGGCAGGAGAAAAACGACGG
>DTYX01000773.1 GCA_012961655.1 Candidatus Poribacteria bacterium | reverse complement strand
GTCAAACGCAAATCGTTAAAATGAGGACGGGTTTACTAGCGTAAACCACGTAGGAGAATTTGGTAATGAAACAGGCTTATTTTGTACCCCTTAATTGGTGATTGGTGAATGGTGATTAGTGATTAGTAATCAGTACCAATCACCAGTGCCGATTAAGCGTGTAGGGTACCTCCTATTTTTGGTATATATCAACCAAAAATATTTGGACGGAAAATTCGCTCTAGTAGTCTTTTCCAACTTTAGAAGTTGTAGATATGGGAATGCCGCCTGTGTCAGTTCACTCACGACTTATCCTCCAGCTACTGCTGGAACGATGGAAACGACATCTCCATCTTCCAATTTGGCTGTTTCATTACCACGGAACCTAATGTCCTCATCATTGATGAAGATGTTAACGAATCTTCTGATTTTACCTTCATCGTTGCAGATTCGCTCTTTGATTCCTGGGTATTTAGCTTCCAAATCATCGATTAACGCTGATATGTCAGAGCCTGAAACTTCCACTTCCGCCTGACTTTTGGTTAGTTTTCGCAGCACTGTTGGAATACGTACAGTTACCGCCATATTAAACACCTCCTTATTCCTCTTCATCGGAATCGTATAAATCACATTGTTCATGTTCATCTTCTGGAATATTGACAGGAGAAGGCTTGTCCTGTCGCTCATAGTAGTCATTAATAGCGGACTTGAGCGCTTGTTCGGAAAGAACAGAGCAATGCATTTTCACCTTAGGCAATCCGCCGAGCGCTTCAGTTACGGTTCGATTACTAATTTCCAGCGCTTCTTCTACGGTTTTGCCCTTAACCATCTCCGTCACCATTGAGCTTGTAGCGATAGCCGCGCCACAGCCAAAGGTCATAAATTTCGCATCGGTGATAACTCCATCTTCAACTTTGATAAACAGTCGCATAATATCACCGCATGTCGGATTGCCGACATCTCCGACGCCGCTGGGGTCTTCTATCTGTCCAACATTTTGGGGGTTCATGAAATGTTCCATAACTTTCGTGCTGTATTGCGATTGAAACTCTGATTTCATAATGACTTACTCCTCACAAATCGTAGATTTAAATTATTTCCAACATTCTCTCGAGAGCGACTTTAGCTTCAACTTTTATCTGTTTAGGCACCGTGACGATGTTAATCTCGCCGATGTTGTCAAGCGTCCAGAGCAGATTTCGCAGATTAATTTTATACATATTCGGACACAATGACCGTGCCAGTTCGAATATCTTTTTATCGGGATGTTCCCTGGCCAATCGATTGACCAGGTTTATCTCCGTACCGATGACAATTGTAGAGCCTGATTTGGCTTCCTGTACAAATTGAACGATAAACCCCGTCGAGCCATCTGCATCGGCCATATCTACAACTTCCTCAACGCACTCGGGGTGGACGATTATAATTGCTTCGGGATATTTTTCTCTAATTTCCAGGACGTGTACTAGTTTAAAAAAGGTGTGTACATGACAATATCCCTTCCACAGGATAACATCCGCATCTCTTATTTGCTTTCTGGTGTTTCCGCCCATCTCCTCTTCAGGGTTCCAGACGATGACTTTATCCTTCTGAATGCCTTTCTTGTTGGCAGTATTTCGGCCGAGGTGTTCGTCGGGAAAGAAGAACAGCTTATCCGTTTTTTCAAAGCCCCAATCAAAAACTGAGCCGGCGTTGGATGAAGTACACACAACCCCGTCATTTCTGCCGCAGAACGCTTTCAATTCGGCGCTGGAGTTCACGTAGGTGATTGGGGTAACATTTTCGCCGCCGCATACCTTATCAATCTCCCGCCAGGCGGATTCGACTTGAAATATATCCGCCATGTCAGCCATTGGGCAACCTGCTGTGAGGTCGGGGAGCTGAACAATCTGCTGTGGTTGAGATAGTATTTCAGCGCTTTCCGCCATGAAATGAACGCCGCAAAAGACGATAAATTCAGCATCTTTTTGCTTTGCGGCATCGCGCGACAAGCCGAGTGAATCCCCGCGAAAATCGGATAATTCTACAATCTCCTGCCGTTGATAGTGATGTCCAAGAAGGACCAGACGTCTGCCCAGTTCCAATTTTCTTGCTTTTATCCGTTCTATCGATTCGTGGTCGCTGACCTGCCTGTATCTATCAGGCATTAAAGGTCTCACAATTTTCCCTCCTTGCGCTTTTTCATCCTATCAGCATACAGCGGGGACATCGCTCGCAAGCGATTTACCACACTGGGAAGCGTCTCCAGAACATAATTAATCTCCTCTTCGGTATTGTCCCTTCCTAAGGAAATTCTTACAGAACCGTGAGCTATCTCAGGGGGAAGCCCAATCGCTGCCAGAACGTGTGATGGTTCCAACGAACCGGATGTACACGCTGAACCCGTCGAGACACAGATGCCTTGCATGTCTAAACTGAGGATGAGAGCTTCACCCTCAACAAACTCGAAGGAGAAATTGAGAGTATTCGGCAATCTCTGTTCTGGATGTCCGTTTTGACGAACAAATTCTATCTCTTCTTGTATACCTGCGCGCAGTTTTTCCGTCAGAGACCATAGATGCTCGCGATTTGCTTCCATCTCCTTTTTCGCTATTTCAGAGGCTTTTCCCAAGCCCACTATGCCGGGCACATTCTCAGTGCCGGCGCGCCGATTCCTTTCATGATGTCCGCCATGCAACAGGCTATCTATCCTCGTGCCTTTACGGATGTAAAGTGCGCCTATGCCTTTTGGACCGTATATTTTATGAGCCGATAGGGATAACAGATCCACACCTAATTCATCGACGTTCAGCGGGATTTTACCGACGCTCTGCACCGCATCGGTGTGCAAAAGAATACCCCGTTCTTTGGCGATTTTTCCGACTTCAGCGAGCGGTTGAATGGTACCCACTTCGTTGTTGGCGTGCATGACAGATATCAGTATTGTCGTATCCTTTATGGCATCCTCAAGATTTTGCAGGTCAATAATGCCGTACTTATCGACTTGCAGATGTGTAACCTCAAAGCCTCTCTTCTCAAGATATTCGCAGGTGTTCTCTACGGCGTGATGTTCAATGGGCGAGATGATAATATGATTGCCCTTTTTATCCGCTTTGGAGAGCGCCGTGCCTTTGATAGCATGGTTATCTGATTCGGTGCCGCCGCTGGTGAAGATGATTTCAGTTGGGCTTGAAGCGCCAATAAGTTCAGCCACCTGTTCACGCGCTACATCTATAGCTTCGCGCGCTTCTCGACCATAGGAGTGAACACTGGACGCATTGCCAAATAAATCCTCGTAATACGGCAACATCGCCGCTTTGACTTCTGGATGCACAGGCGTAGTAGCATTATGGTCTAAATATATCCTCTTCATAAGAAACTCCTCATGAATCGACTACAATATTTCTTGAAACCAATCAGTTGAAAGATAACGTTCTCCCGTATCCGGCAAAACAACTACGATGAGTTTGCCGCTGTTTTCCAGCCTAGCTGCTACTTTAAGAGCGGCGGCAGTCGCGGCGCCGGAAGAGATGCCAGCCAATATTCCCTCTTCTTTGGCTAATCTTAAAGCGGTTTCCGCGGATTCGTCGTTGGTAACCTGAACAATTTCATCCACGACATCTAAGTTTAATACCTCCGGCACAAAACCCGCGCCGATACCTTGAATCTTATGCGGGCCTGGTTTACCACCGGAGAGAACTGGTGAATGTACGGGTTCAACCGCGATAGCTTGGAAACTGGGCTTCTTCTTTTTAATAACTTCTCCAACGCCGGTGATAGTTCCGCCTGTACCGACACCGGCAACGACAATATCGACTTCGCCGTCGGTATCCTCCCAAATTTCCAAAGCGGTCGTTTCACGATGAACTTCTGGATTGGCTGGATTTTTAAACTGTTGCGGGATAAAATACCTTGAGTCATTTGCAGCCAATTCCTCGGCTTTTCGAACGGCGCCGGGGATACCCTCTGAACCTGGGGTCAAAATAATTTCTGCACCTAGCGCTGCCATTAATCCTCTGCGTTCAATGGTCATCGTCTCGGGCATGGTCAGTACCAATTTATAACCTTTAGCAGCGCAGACAAAAGCCAGAGCGATACCAGTATTGCCACTGGTGGGTTCGAGGACGATAGTATCTTCTTTTATCAGCCCATCTCTCTCGGCCGCCTCTATCATACTCACTCCAATCCTGTCCTTGACGCTGTCACAGGGATTAAAGGATTCAAGTTTCGCTACTAGACGTGCTTCTAAACCTGCTGTTACTCTATTTAATCTCACTAAAGGGGTTTTTCCTATTAGTTTTGTAATATCATTTGCAATCCTTGCCATTCGCTCTACTCCTAAGAATGTTATTTCTGAAAATTAGCAAATTTCTATATGTAATGCATAACTTCACCACGCTGTTCTTGCGCACGTTCTTGTTCTACTAAATCCTGCAATGTTGTCGATTTTAAAACACCATTCATTGCCTCTTTCATCTCGACCCAGATACCGCGGACGACACAAGATTTACTGCGGAGACAAACGGCGGAGTTATTAACGCATTCAGAAAGGGCAATTGAGCCTTCCAGAGTTTGTATTACTTCACTGAGCTTTATTTCAGAAGGATGTCTTGCTAAAGTATACCCACCATGTGCGCCTCTAAAACTTTGCACTAAACCGGCTGATTTCAAAGATGTAACCAATCTTTCCAAATACTTTTGCGAAATGTCCAATCGTTCAGATACATTTTTCAGAGGGATGGGACCTCTACCATAATGGATAGCAAGTTCTAGTATAGCTCTAAAACCATATTTTCCCCTTGTCGATAGCTTCAAAATAAACATCCTTCCTAGCTGCAATAATACCTACTAATTTAGTAGACATTAATTGTATCGTATAAAAAATATTTTGTCAAGTAAAAATTTAAATTCCGCTTATGAGTGATATGAAAATACTGAACTCAAATAAAACTGGGGGTAAATCACCCAAATTTTTTTTTAATCTCTTGAATTTTCCATCAGAATCTGTTACTATTCTAAAATATATTTTTAACTTGCCTTTTTCCATTTCTACTTGTGCCTACAGGGTTTCGTTAGTTACCCTAGTATAGTTTGTGAGGAACTAACAATGCGACAGATTACAGTCAATCCAGCGGAGAGCATAAAAGGTCAAATCAATGTTCCTGGAGATAAGTCGATATCTCACCGCGCGGTGATGATTGGTTCATTATCAGAGGGCGTAACGCGCATTCAGAATTTCTTGATGGGTGAGGATTGTTTGAACACCCTAAGAGCTTTTCGTGCCATGGGAATTCAAACGGAGATAGGGGATGACAGGGTGGTTACGATTCATGGTAATGGTTTAGATGGATTGTGCGAACCTGAAGATGTGATAGACATCGGTAATTCTGGCACCTCTATTCGGATTATGTCCGGCGTTTTGGCGGGACAGCCGTTCTATTCGGTCATCACAGGCGATTCATCCATCCGCAGACGCCCGATGGGACGGATTACAGAACCGCTTAGAAAGATGGGAGCGCGGATTTTCGGGCGGGGAAATGGGACTTTGGCTCCGCTAACTATCATCGGCGGCGATTTAAAATCGATTTATTATAAAACTCCCGTCGCCAGCGCACAGGTGAAATCATCCATCCTTATGGCGGGCTTATTCGCGAATGGATATACAACCGTCACTGAACCGGCTCAATCCCGCGACCATACCGAACGAATGCTCCGCTTTTTCGGCGCAGAGGTACAGAGCGATGGATTAAATCATCAACTAAAAGGCTTGCCGCGATTGAAAGGCAGAGAAATAATCGTACCCGGCGATATCTCCTCGGCGGCTTATTTTCTCGTCGCAGCAGCGATAACTCCGGGCTCTGAAATCTTGGTCAAAGATGTTGGTATAAATCCGACACGAGCGGGGATATTGGAAGCGTTAAAACAGATGGGCGCAAAGATTCAAGTGGAAAATCATCGAAAAGTCAATGGAGAACCTATCGCTGACATTCGGATATATCACAGTAAGCTTCGCGGAGCAACATTCAAAGGTGATGTAATTGTCAGAATGATAGATGAAATTCCGCTTTTAGCAGTAGCGGCTACTCAAGCGGAAGGCGAAACAGTAATCCGAGACGCAAAAGAGTTGCGGGTCAAAGAGACTGATAGGATTGCGGCAATGACAAAAGAATTGCGCCAGATGGGCGCCGAAGTTGAGCCAATTGAGGATGGCATGATAATTTCTGGAAATCCCCCACCCACCTTATTCCAAAGGGGGGTTCAAAAGGGGGGATTACGGGGCGCAGAATGCGACAGCCATGGCGACCATAGAATCGCAATGTCAGTAGCGGTAGCGGCGTTAATTGCTGATGGCGAAACAACCATTTCTGATATTGATTGCGTCCAAACCTCATTCCCCAGCTTCTTTAAACTTTTGGATTCCGTGCGGCGTTAGGGCTAATGGATTTGATTCATCTGGGAAACTAAGTAAAATTGTCACTTATATCAGTAAAACGTAAAGCGTAATTTTTTACGTATTACGTATTATGCTTTATGCCCCTGAGGGCAACAATTAGTGTACGCTGAGCATTTATGGAGAAAATATGTCAAAAAAGTTAATTATTGCGATAGATGGTCCTGCAGGTTCCGGCAAAAGCACAGTAGCGAAATTAGTCGCTGAGAAATTGGGATATCTATATCTGAACACCGGAGCGATGTATCGAGCGGTAACCCTCAAGGCGTTGAGCGCGGGAGTCGATTTGGATGATGAGAGCGCGCTAATTGACGTTGCAGAAAATTGTGTGATTGAATTTGCCAATAGTGGCACTAAAACTCTGTTGGATGGAGTTGATGTTTCCAATGAACTCCATCTTCCGCATGTCGATAAAGTTATCTCTGACATTGTGAAGATCCCCGGCGTCCGCCGCGCCATGGTAGCGCAACAACAACGCATAGGTGAACAGGGCGGTATTGTTACAGAAGGACGGGATGTCACAACGGTTGTGTTTCCAGATGCTGATGTGAAGATTTATCTCGATGCTTCGCTTGAGGAACGAGCAAAGCGGCGATATAAGGAGTTAAAGGAAAAAGGCGAGGAGATTTCTCTTGATGAGGTCGAAGCGGATATGCGGATGCGAGATGAAAAGGATAGCTCCCGTGAAGATAGCCCTCTCAGAGTTGCAGCGGATGCGACTGTGATAGATACAACGCACTTGACAATAGAAGAGGTTATAGAGGTAATCTTACATGAGGAGGAGATATTGTGAAACTGGCAAGAAGAGAGTTTTTATTAGTATCAGTAGGATTGCTTGTGGGTATTGTGACATCTAGTACCTTCGTGAAAGAAAAAGGCGCAAAGGAGAAAAATAGAAATTCCCCACGCGGGAAAATATCCGAT
>DTYX01000772.1 GCA_012961655.1 Candidatus Poribacteria bacterium | reverse complement strand
TACCCCGCATAACTTACTCCACAAAATTGTCCAATTTTTCTGAAAAGACGGCAATGAATTGCCTTACTACAAACCAGTCATTTCTAGTATAGCAGAGCACGAAGGATGCGACATACAGGTTGGATCTATTTGTTAAACAAACCACGCAGAAACTCAATGCCTTTGCGGAGTTGGCTCTGTCGTTGTCCGAGATAAAAGGTGTATCCCATCAACAATAACCAGATGATGATGTATGCAGCGACAAAAAATTTCATTATGTTCTCCTCTTCTGACAATGTTACAAAAGAATCGCATTCAGCACTTACAAGGAATCTTATGGCATTTAGGACAACCCTGGCGGTAAATATGAGCGGCTTCCTCTAAATCTATACCAAGCAGACTTGCCAAAGTCGCCAACCAGGCGAATACATCTGCGAATTCCTCTTTTAATCGAGTTTTATTCTCTGAATGAGTGTGTAATCCTCGTATCTCTCTCGCCAACTCTCCCACCTCTTCGACAAACCAGGTAAAGGTTTTATCCACTCCGCGCTGGCTATCCCGTTCAAAATAGATGTCTTCTATAATCTTTTGAAACTCACTAATTTTCATTCCTTCCGTGAAGATATCCTTCCATAGGGTATCAAAAAACTTTCTATCGTCAAGCTAGTTACTATGCTTATCTGCTCTTTCTGTGTTCCTCCCGAATTTTTTCCAACCATTCCTTCGCCAATTCTTTCGGTATCCAGGAAACGAGTTCACGCATCTTTTTTTACAGTTCCCGTTGGTTCCCAATCTTCTTTCTCTTCTTCGGTTTTGCATTCCTCTTCGTCAGACATATTATCATCTCCAATCTATGCGACAGTCCCCTATTTTACTCCGGCGTTGCTTGCGCTAGAATTTTCGCGATTTCGCCAGATTTGATGACCTCTATCGCACGTTGTAGCTGAACGTCATTTTCCAAATCTATGAGTCTTGCAATGCCTACGTTGGGGTCAAAGATTCGACGAGCTTCAAGCATGACAACTTTCTCTTCTTCAAATTTGATGCCATTATCCTCAAGAACTGGCGTCAACTCTCCCAACCTGGCTTTCAACTCGGCAAAATCTTTCGGCTGGGCGCCGGTTTCATCCGTCTTCTGTTTAATGTAATCCATCACGAAGTTCTCTATCAGCTCTTTTTCACGCGCTTTGCGAAGCATCAATTGGTCTATGGCGCTAGGATGCCATTCGTCAGCTTCAATATTGGGAGTTATTCCCGTTTCATGAATAGAAGTGCCATTGGGGGTGTAATACGATGAGATAGTTAGCGAAATTGCCCCTGGTCCTCTCTTTAACTCCATACGCTGTTGCACCAAGCCCTTGCCATAAGTTTTGCTGCCAACCAAGATTCCACGTTTGGAATCCTTGACTGCTCCTGCAACGATTTCAGAACCGCTGGCGCTGTATCCGTTTACCATAACTACCAAGGGTATCTCCGCCGGCATCAAAATTGACTCGGTTGCATGATAAACTTTGTCGTATTTATGTTCTCTGCCGCGTGTTGATACGATAACACCTTCTGACAAAAAGGCGTTCGATACATTCCAAGCTGCTTCGAGCAAGCCGCCGGGGTTGTCGCGCAGGTCGAGAATTAGGGCTTTTAATTTGTTATCTTGATTGAGTGATTTCAAAGCATCGGCGAATTCTTTGTATGTTCTCCCAGTAAAATGCTCTTGAATTTTAATATAGCCGATGCCGGAATCGAGCATCTCTGTTTCGACACTGTTTATCTTTATCGTGTCGCGAACTATATCGACATCAAAGGTCTCCATAGTCGCGCTACGGTAGATGGTGATATTCACGGATGTGCCTTTTTCACCTCTAAGTTTGTCAACCACATCATCTAGCGTCATTCCGGCCGCCGTATCGAGTATAATCGACTCACCTTCGATTTTAGCGATAATATCGCCCGCTTGTAGTCCGGCTCTCATTGCAGGTGTATTCGGCAATGGCCTGGCGATTTTTACGAAGTGATTTTTATCCTCATATATCCGAATGCCCAAACCGCCAAATTCCCCGCGATATAAGTTTTCTCTCTCGCGTTTGAGTTTTCTGGGTTCCATATAAAAGGAATATGGGTCATTCAATGCCGCCATGGCGCCTCTTATCGCTCCTTTCATCATCTCGTTGCGGTCTACTTCTTTGTAATAATTCTCTTCCGTTGTTTTAATGATGTCCACCAGGGTTCTCTCTAAGGTGATGAATGTCAATCTATCTTGTCCATTTAGCGCATCGCTCTGCCCCATTTTTATTCCCAGTGAGAAACTCCCAATCACCAGCGCAATGACGACAATTTGCAAGATATGCTTGTTCTTGAACATCTGATTTCCTCCTAAGGCAGCTGTACTTAAAAAAGTCGATGGTTGTTATTTCAAGACCAGTGAAAGTAGCAATTATTATAACACAAGGAACTTTTAGATGCAACGATAAACAAGCCTACATTCCGCACTGTTCAATGCAAAATTTGATTTTTGTTCATAGCTTATTCTTTCGTAATGCGTGAAATTAGCTTTCGACCAGCTTATACCAATTTAGGCGCTCTCTTTTGGGTTTTATGGTTTTAGCCATCTATCCAAAAAAGCGAGTGATTCGATTGCTCGTATTTCGTGTCCACCTTCAAAGATGCCAATCTCAACCCTATCTTCTATACCAAGTTGTTCATAGTGATAGCGGTGTTTTTCAAATTCTTCTTCTGCCATCTCCACCCAGACAGCTCCATCGTTAGTTCCTGCTTCGATGAATATAGGTCGCGGACAGATGAGCGAGCCGATGTCGCTGTCAGAGAATTCCAACAATTGCCCGAAATAATGCTTGTCTTCCTCATTGGTGTCAATATAGGCGGTATAGTGGGGAGAATCTTTGACCATTTTATCGGTGCGTTGGTTGAAGAAAGCTGATACCACTGTCGCCGCGATTCGCTCTTCGACGGCTGACGCCCATAGCGCCGTCTGACCGCCCTGACTGAGTCCGTAAATGCCGATTCGATTAAGGTCAACGAAAAGGAGGGTTTGCAGATAATCGACTACGCGTGAAATTTTAAACATCTCTAGCCCCATCAGACGCTGCCCCATTAACATGCTTTTGCGATAGAGCCGCTGGCGTTTATCAGCGAAGGTCACCATACGAGGGGCGAAGACGACGTATCCAGCCTCCGTAAGTGTGGCGCCAAAAGCGTGATAGGCGTCATCCTCGGCGGTTAAACCACAAACGGTTTCGGGAGAGCCGGTCAGACCATGCTGTGCGATGATAGCCGCTTTCTGTTGTGGGTGGGTTGGAATTTCGAAACTTGGCGTATCAGTACCCTCGATATCACCTACCGCCATCTTCTCCGTGTCCTTGGGAATTAGTAGGATACCTCCCACATTGACATCCAATGGTTCTGCGTTTTCCACCGGTGGTGTATATTGGAACGCCCTGATTGCCACTTCGTCAACAGTGTATGAATCAGTTTCCGCAATCCGCCGCAATTGTGGATTTAGTTCCGCCGTTCTACTCCAATGCCAGCCGCCCATCATATCCAAGAATCGCGCTCGGTTAAGCATCATCGAACGTCTATAAGCATCAATGCTGGAATAGTCACGCCCCCAACGATTTTCACGTTCGATATGTGAGTACTCAATCAAGGTGTCATAATACCTATCTAGCTCGGCGTAATTCTCGTTCCAATTTCTCTCGACGTTTTCTATGCTGAATAAGTCTAATCTGGTAGGCATTTTCCGATGTCCTCCTGTTCCAAAGAGTCGCGCCCAAATGTGATTTAGCCGGGGCTATCACGTACCCCCTTCGCTTAACATCTTCAAGGATATTTAAGAAAAGGTGCCGCGACTTGAGAATTAAGTTTAAAACGGATGAATCATTTTCAACATCAAGGTATCCAGCAGCCGGTATTCGATAAACTATAGAGATAACATCTTCCTCGTTTCTTTGCCGCGGCTGTAACATCTGCTCAACCCCGTCTCTGGACATTCCATCCACCTCTACTATCCAATAATAATATTCATCCATATGTCCGATATAACCTATCTCAATTTCTATACGATGTGGTTCTGATGGTTCAATATAAGCCAGAAGGTTGAATCTTAAAATCATCGGGTAGATAGTAGCGGCAAATATCTGTTCTGGCCCGGCTGGAGCTATACATGTATCTAGAAGCATGCGCAACTCTTCGATTTGCTCCTGAAGTTTTAATTCAAGCGCTATCTGCTTGAAAATCTCTTCCCTGGCTTTTTGCATCTCCTGAGATGCATTTTCTAATGGCTTCAGTTGTCTGAATATCCGTAAAATCATACGGCGCCTGGGGGAGATACTCCAAATAATTTTATTGTAGATGCGGTTAGGGAGATATGAAAATAGTTTAGGAGTTTCCTTTATTGATGGTTGCGCTGTAGAATAGATGTTTTTTAAAAAATCTGAATACTTTTTAATTTTCATCTTTAATCTT
>DTYX01000771.1 GCA_012961655.1 Candidatus Poribacteria bacterium | reverse complement strand
TTCGCCCGTTTCCACATCCACCTTAGATATTTCGCCGCTCTCGGTCTCCGCGACATACAGGTCTCCGCTTTGGTCGAACGCAATGCTCATTGGACGGGAAAGCCCTCGTGCCAAAGTTGTGACTCCTCCCGTCCTTAGGTCGGATATCTTAGAGATTTCACCTGAATCCGCCTCCGCTACATACAGAGCGCCGTCCCTGTAGGCGACGCTCATCGGACGAGATAGACCTTTGATGACATCAGGAACAACAGTAACAGGGTCGGTACTGATGTTAATTTCAGTGATTTCGCCGGTATCCGATTCAACAATATATAAGATACCGTTGGTGTAATCGAAAGCAAGTCCCCTGGGGCCTGATAACTCTGATGCCACAGTGGCAAATATTTTGGTATCGGGATTAAATGTAAAGACCTTGTCACTGCCAGAGACGTACAAATTATCATTTTCATCAAAGGCTAGACCTCTGGGGCGCGCTTGGCCAGTCATTATGGCAGTTATATCACCGGAATCGATTTCCACCGTAGATATCTCATTTTCTCCAACCGTAACCTGATTTCTATATAGCAGATACTCTTCCCACAACCACATCATCGGTACGCCCATAGCGCTTGACAAAATTAGAATAATAACGACAGCTGAAAGATTAACCATGATGTTTCGACGACGCGTCCAGCGGCGAAATTCTCTGGAAACAGGACATAAGGCATTGGCTATAAGTAGATTCAAACCGAGAAATCCAACTGCTATGCCAGCGAATCCAAGAAATAACTGCCAACGAGTAAAGAGTATTTTGAGAAAAACGGACTCGTAATTTAAATGTTGAAACCAAAGGTATTCAGTGTAAAGATGTGCAATCGCTGGCCAGAACAAGCCTGTGCTGAAAACAACACCTCCGATGATGACAAAATACGCTTTAATTCTCTGTGAGCGCGATTGAATCCTTATACTGTGCTTTATCATTAAGATGCCTATTATGATACAAGCAACTATAATAAAAAATGAAGCGAGAATTTGTGCAACAGCTAAAACAGAAGAGGACATTTTATCACTCCCCCTGTTGAGAACTAATGAAGGCCGCGCTTCTGGTTATATCATGAAATGAATTATTATAATCTTATCATTAAGTTTGCTATAATGCAAGTTTTTTCACACTTTGACATCAGAAATTCCCCAAACCATTTATAGAACTACCTAATGGAAACCAATCGAATTTTAATTTCCGTGGTTTTCCGGATAGGTACTTAGCACTCCTTTAACAAACCCATCCTCAAGCTCAACCAATCTGACTCGAATCATCCGATTTATCATAGTATCGGGGACATCCATCAACACCCGTATGTAATTGCCCGTAAATCCCGTCAGTAAGTTATCTTTGCCTTCCCTACTATCTTCGACAAGCGCCTCCATCACTTTTCCTAGCATTTGGGTGTGAAATTCTTCAGCAAGCCGATGCCCCAATTCGCGCACGGCTTCGCTACGCGTAGCGGAGACCTTCGCTGGAATCCGTCCTGGATAACTCGCCGCTGGCGTTCCCCTGCGGGGTGAATAGCGAAAAACGTGAAGGCGGCTGAACGCCATCTCCTTGATGAAATTGTACGTATCATTGAATTGTGCGTCTGTCTCCGAGGGGAAACCCACCATGATGTCCGTTGTAATGCCAACATCGGGAAACGTCGCACGAATTTTTCCCACTAAGCAAGCGTACTCTTCTACTGTGTATCGTCTGCCCATGAGTTTGAGAATCTCATTGTTTCCACTTTGAAGCGGCAGATGAAAATGTGGCGCGACTTTGGGTAACAGCGCTATGCGTTCAATCAAATCATCGGGTACATCCATTGGCTCGATGGAACTCAATCGAATCCGTTCAATTCCGTCTATTGGATGAATTTGTTCCAAAACATCCGCGATGGTTACGCTGTTTTGAATATCTTTTCCATAGGCGCCGAGATGTATGCCTGTAATGACGACTTCTTTGTAGCCGTTTTGCGCAAGCGCTTCTATTTCCCTTACAATATCATCGATTGGACGGCTTGTCATCCGTCCGCGCACGTGGGGAACGATGCAGTAGGTGCAAAAAGTGTTACAACCATCTTGGATCTTCACCAGCGCACGGGTTTGTCCGTCGAAAGTTGTGATGCTACTATGAAATGGCGGATATGGAACATTCCGATTCAAGTGCGGGCTTTCGGAAAGCGAAGAAGCGTCGTTGCCGAATCCGCCAAGCTTTCGGAGATACTCGGCCAGACATTTTTTCCGATAATTCCCAAACACCAACGTTACCCCTTCTATCTCTTCTATATTTTTCCCGTCGCTGTCAGCATAACAACCTGTGACTAATATTTTTGCATTCGGATGTAATCTTTTCGTTTTTCGGATAGTTTGCCTTGCTTTTCGGTCGCTTGCGTGAGTTACCGTGCAAGTGTTGACGACGTAAATATCAGCGGATTTCGATTCCGATACAACTTCATATCCGCTTTGCCGCGCTATTTCTCGCATTACCTGCGTGTCGTATTGGTTGACTTTACAGCCTAATGTGATGAATGCAATGGTTGGCATATTAATCAAATCCTTAAAGCCAAAGAATCGGAACAGTGTCAATATGTCGTTTTAAACGTCTGATTAGCTCACCTATATTTTCTATACGTTTAGAAACAATATTTCCGCAATGTGCTTTGTCTCCCGCTTTCCACTGAATGTCCAGTGCGATATAATCTTCAATTCCGTGTAAATTTCACTGAGCATTGGCGTTTCTGCTGTTTTTGAACTCATTGTATACACCTACTTTAAACCAAGATGGAATCTTGACTTACAATTACAGTAGTTTAAATACTTCCGAGCCCTCCCAATTCATATAAAATCAGGGCTACTCCAACGATTGCCGCTGTTTCGGTACGTAGGATATTTGAACCAAGCGTGACGGGAATGGCGCCTGCGGCGATTGCAATATCGACCTCCTCTTTAGAAAATCCACCCTCAGGTCCTACAAACAAACTGACGCGTTCTGCATGTGCATTTTGTCTTAGAATTGATTTGAGTCCGAGTTTCCGTTCCTCTTCCCATAAAATCAGGGATACGTCAAAATCAAGTGAAGTTAAGCATTCATTAAATTCTGCAATCTCCTTTACCTTTGGAAGATAAATTCTGCCACACTGCTTGGATGCTTCATTGGCGATTCGCTGCCATCGGGCGACCCTTTTTTTAGAGGCATCACGCTTCAGTTTGGGTACTGAACGCTGGCATAAGACCGGGACAATCTCGCTCACGCTTAGCTCAGTGGTTTTTTGCACTATTGTATCGAATTTATCGAATTTTGGGAGTCCTTGAAAAAGGGTGACGTCAGGTTTTGGAGGAGGAATCTGTCTGTGTTCGAGAATTTCGGCAACGACATTATCACCATTTTGATGCTTCAGTTGTGCCAAATATTCATTGCCGAAACCGTCGAAAATTTTGACATGTTCATTTAGTTCGAGTCGAAGCACATTTAT
>DTYX01000770.1 GCA_012961655.1 Candidatus Poribacteria bacterium | reverse complement strand
TTCTCTTATGAATTCAGTGGCAACTTGCAGGCATTTTGTTCTTATCTCTTCCATTGTTTTTAACCTCCTAAAAGCCTCGGCTTTCTTCCATAATTTTACGGATAATTTATCACATAATCACCATCATGTGACCTCACAATCCCAGGAACCTTTGCCGAAACTTTTCTCTCAATAATACGCCCTAACGACGCTGGGTTAGGCAAAGGATGACGTTTCTCTGATGAACTCATCACCGGCATCTTGCAGCAGCAGTCTCCACAAATACCAAATTTAACGAGAATTAAGGATGCGTCTATCATAAAACCCAGGGTGCTGTTCATTGATGCCCCCTTGGGTGAAACGTAAACCCAACTTGCACTTTTTCTAGAATAACAGGTTCAACGGCAGACGGATAGACTTTCAGACGTAGCAGCACGGGTTTCATACCAACAACTGCTGCCAACGGAGCAAGGCTGTCGCCTGGATAAAGACGCATGCGCAACTTCTGTTCATCCTTCGCATCAATGATTTCAGCGTCGCAACGGGCATCTGAGGGAGAAAGCTTCCAATCGATGATGCCCCAACTGGTCACGTTAGCTGGCGGATTGAGAGGAACGTGAATAATGCGAGTCTGTACCGGTCGCAGCTTCACGTCATCAAGCCAGAGCTTGCCGTCAGTAGGCGGGCACCAGAACCGCAATACCAGCGGCGGCGCGCTTTGATACGACACCGGTACTCTCAAACGCATCCAGTCATGATTGGGTGGCAGAAAGTAGTTGCTATACCACATATACCCCGGATACTGACTGCTGTCCGCACGGCCAACCCAAAAACGGATTGGGTCATTGGTACCGGCGGTTTTGATCCAAAAGGATAGTTCGTAAGATTGTCCCTTCTTTGCCTCAGGCACCTCTTGGTCTATGTAAGGGCTGCGCGGCCTTTCGCTTCTTCCGGCAGACGGCTCAAACAGGATACTTCCCAGACCAGAATGGAATACCGAATCATCCAGTGGAGGCAGAGAGCCCCTTCCCTGCCAACCTTCGGCAACATCCTTGCCGCTATCAAAATCCCCGCCGGCAATGTAGACTTCGTTGGCCCGGCCATCGTAGCGAGCCACAATCTGGCCGTCGTTGACCACGATACCGTCAGGCTTATTCTTATTGACCCACTTTATGGCATCAGTCATAGCGTTCTGGCTTAAATCGCCGGCCGGGAGCGGGCCGGGGTTATCTGTTGTCCACTGATTGATGGCGAAGAATGCCGTCCAAAACTGTTCGGGCACATTGCCCCCAGGGAAATCGTTGTAAATCCAGTAGCCATCTGGTCCGCGCAACATTCTATCCATCGCCATTGCCACGGCATTCGGTGAACCCATTACTCTGGCCCAGAGTCCGCCGGCGTACATTGCCGGCAATTTACCGCGCCGTAGGTGAGCAACGCTGGCAGGTGTGGGTGCCGCGCCGAAAAAATCAAAGGGCGGATTTGCCAGATAGCCGCCAATGTATTCTGGACCGGGAAAGAGCAAACACGGCAGCTCCGGCGTACCGCTACCACGGATGAGCGCATCGTAATACCAAAACGGAGTATAAGGGTATAAACCGAATAGAAAGTTCGGATTAACCTTCCGCACCTCGCGCATCATCTCCCTGATTAACTCAGTCATGCTCTTTTCAAGATACTTCTCGTACCGCGGCAGCAGACCTCGCTGGGTCAGCCAATCGAATCGCCGGTCTGACGGGACTTCAACCGGTGTTCTCCGTTCGCCCAGGGACCGCACGAACCCGTAGAAACAATGGTCACCATAACAGAATGTCTTTTTCTGGTTGGAGTAGCCGGGATAAATAGAGCCCCAAACGTAAGTCTCCAGTTCCAGCGCGCCGCCACCCGTCGCGCCTGTTTCCTTGAGCACGCGGGCAACTAACTCCAGTTGAGGACGTATGAAACCCATCCAGTAGCGCCGCTCCAACGGACAAGGTGCGTACTTTGCTGTATTGCCGTCCCAATCAACGACGTGACGATACCTATGAGTAGGCCACGCTTTTAACACGCCATTGTCACTCCGCAGATGGCCCAGAATGTCTCCGGTAAGGTGCCGGACAGATTCCTCATCCGCAACGTACATCATGTACATCATAACCAGATTGTTCCTGGCGCACTTAATCGCCCAGCTTCGTAGACGCTCGACAGCTTTCTCAGAAAAGTCTTCGGGGGTCAAAATGATGGAGGAATCGGGTGACGTCGTCCTCTTCGAGTCACGCAATATTCGCTCCCAGGGCAGTATAAGATTGAAGCCGGCAGCCGCCATCTTCTCGGGGTCACCGCTCGACATCCCCCGAATTCCTTCACGCTGCAGTCGCGAAATCGGACTTGATGGCGCCGGATATGGCCTCTCGTCGGTTTGGGCCATTATCATGGCATAATTCTTGTCAGCGTTCGCCGTCGCTGCAATAAGGCGAACCGTTAGAATCATCAAGGCGATATGAAATAACTTAAGCATGGTAGCGTCCCCTTAAGAGTCTATTCACGCAGCCAGCAACCTTGTGTTGCCTCCTAACTCTGGTTAGGTTTCATGAAAAGAAACGTTCGTAATCATCATGGCTACCGATCCAGAACCATGTGACCGTATCACCCTCCAAGACACCTACCGCACGATAACTACGTGTGATTCTCACCGACCAAATCTTCTCTTCGTGATTGATACACTTGAAACGCAGGAATCGATGAAACGGATTCTCAATCCACAAACGATAAGCCTTTCTGGCTCGACGCCTGATGGTTTCATCGAGTAATCGATAGGCTGTCCAAAAGGAAGGTAATGTCGCTGATTTCATAACTTATCATAATCCATCGGTTGGGCTTTTCCTTCCGCAATTTCCTGTTTGGCACGACGTGCAGCCGCGACAAGTTGGCTTTGGGTCTTCTTGAAGGAAGCTTCCCACTGAAGTTCGTCCTGTAAATCCTCAATATACTCTCGAAGATGTTCTACAATCTGATTCTGCAACGGTTCTGGTAGCGGCGCCATCATCTGAGCGACAGTGGCAATAGCAGCAGATGACATAGCTAGATTTCCTCCTTCCTTTACACATATATGATAGATTGGTTCAAGTGATTTTTCTGGCATCTACACTTCTGCTTTTGTCGTGTTTCGCACCAACTTCACTCTCTTCCTAACGACCCGAGTTCAGTTGCGGCGGGGGTTTTGCCGAAAACCGTCCGACCAACCAAAACCCACCACAACCCCGAAAACATCCATAAAACCGCAAATCCCGCCGTCAACTGCAACGACTTGTTAGGGGACGTATAGTACAAGATGCAATCAATTAACTGCAAATCCAGTATATGGTCTTTTGTAAGGGGCATGAAAGGCCAGAACGATATCCTCTTTCGGAACCCCTAATGCCACTAATTCATTTGCGATTCCGATTTCTGTACCATCGTGCTGAATCCATATCTTACCGTTCTTAATATCTATATGTACGATACATCCATATATCCGCCGTTTATTACGCCAACCAGCCCGCACTAATTGATAATGGTCATGCGTGGTATCAAAGATGGTTTGAGCTTCGACATCCTCCCCATAAATTGTCTTATAATCCGCGTATTTCTTGATCACCTTCTGCACGTAAGTCCGATAAGTCTCTAGCTTTGCCATCTGACAATCACCTCCTGCTCGGGTTCATAAATGACAAGTCTGAGTTGATGGCGGCGAATAGCTGTTTGGATAAACTGAAGTATGAAAAAGGTATCGTAAACGTCCACAGGAACCGCTAAATATAAGACTCGATCGGGCTCCTGTTCCTCTAGAGCTTGCTCATAGTCGAGAAACTGCCCGAGTGCAGTATGAAATTCAGAAATATTGGAGGGGCCGGCAAAACTTTTGATTTCAACAGCAATACCTAAATCTACAAACATTTCAACGCCGCCAATGCTAAAGGAAAGCGGATCATGGGTAATTGTCCACCCGTCCTTGATTAAGGCATTCTTAACAGCCTGGTGAAAAATATCTCGCGCGGACATTAATAACACTCTCCAAGCGAATGGTTATGCAACATCTTTTTCAAAAAACCCGTTATTTCTATTATCTTTGAAGCCAAGCGATTCGTAAAACTTCCGAACTACGACATCTGAAGGATCGGCATTTAGACGAATTTTCCAATAACCAAGTTCTTGACTAATTTTGTCTATTTCGCGAAACAATGCCCTCCCAACTCCCTTGTTTTTCCTCCTAACGGCTGGTTAGGAGATTAAAACCGATTAAGTCGTCTGTCAGAATCCGCGGAATCCCATCCCGACACCCACAAACGGATGGGGTTGAGTTTCTGTGACACCCCTCCTTGCACTCCCATATTTCGCCCTATACATTCCAAGTCCGATTTCACCAAGTATGTTGGGAGTCATATCCTCAAAAGCGCTTATCCCTATCAGCATCCCAACTCCTGCTGATCTTCGGGCTGGTGGTCCACCGTTGCCAATATCAACGTCCGACGCCGAGGCTAATTTCATATCAAGAAAAAGGCTTCCATAAAAAGTGGTTGAATCCGTTCTGTAGCTCCTTGCGAAGTAGGTTCTTATTCCCAACGGGATGGGGATTGGCGGAATCAGAGGCAGTGAAACGGAAAGTTTTGCATGGACACTAAAGCCTTCAGCAATT
>DTYX01000769.1 GCA_012961655.1 Candidatus Poribacteria bacterium | reverse complement strand
TTTGGCGAGCAACGGCTCTCAAGACGGCGAATATACGGTGATTATCGCGCCGAAAGACCAAGCTGGGAATACCACCGAAGCGGTGGAATACAGATTCTACTACGATACCAAGCCGCCCGCAATAGACCTGACATCCTTGACCATAAGCGACCCTCAACGCCCGGACGCAGAAGAGAAACAGTTGATAATTGACCCGAATGATATCGATTATCCCACCAGCACGAACGCGCAGAACGGCGTTGCGATAACAGCCAAAATCACAGATGATGGCTTAGGCGTGGATTTGACTCAGTCTACCATCATAGTTGAACAGCCACAGGGCGGACAACTTGTAGGCATCCTCAAACAAAACGGCGTGGATACTATCCAGTTCACGACGAGCCGGTTAACGCAGGAAGGATTCTATCGCGTGAGCGTCGTCGCTGTCGGCTTGGACAAGGAAGACATAGGCGTCAATCCCGCCGATTCGATTTCTGCATCCTTCCTCTTTGAAACGACCAAACCGGTCGCGCAATTGACCGATTACGGCGGCAAACTCACGCTGGAAAATGAGACCGTTACTCTGAGAGGCACTGCCGAAGATAAAGGGGCGGAAAATGTTCCAGCGTCAGGTGTTTTGAAAGTCGAAATTGGATACGAAGACGCAGAAGGTAAATTCCACTGGTTTGTAGCGACTGATGACAGCACCAAAGACGAGGAACCGTGGAGCCACTGGTCGGCGGATTTCCTGCCGAGCGAATCCGGCGAATACGAAATGCTCGTCAGAGTTACCGATGAAGCCGGAAATTATGAAATCTACGAAGGTCCCACGCTTACCTTCACGGTATCGTTGTCCTTCTTCGGTGAAACTTATGTCTGGCCCAATCCGATAAGCCATTCCAGAGGCGACGTCGCAAACTTCTCTTTTGAGACCAATATCAGAGAGGGAACCAACTTAAAGATTACTCTGAGTATCTATGATATCGCTGGTTACCTTGTTTATCAGAAAGAATTTACAAACGTAAGTTCGACGCGCGAACCCGCCAACGTTAAATGGACACCTAAAAACGACCACGGCGACAAAGTCGCCAGCGGAGTCTACATCTTCAGACTCGAAGCCGATGACGGCGCACATAAAGCCAATGAGGTCGGTAGGATTCTGGTCGTGAAGTGAGCAGTGATGAGTGAAACGTGAAGCGTGATGATTTTTCTATTCATGCTTTACGTTTCATGTTTCAAGAGAGAAGGAATCTCAAGAGATTTTAGCTGATAGAGAGCTTATGGCTCAGAAGGAAATAGATGATTACAAGAAGCAACATTACCCACGCGAGCGTCTACTGGTTAGTCAGCCGCAATAGATTATCAACAACAGATAACCGGTGAGTGAGGTATAGGTATATGAAAAGCTTGAGGGACAAAATTAAACAACTTATTATGGAATGGGCTAATAGTGTAGGAATAGTGCAATTATCTACGGTTGAAGTATATCCGAGCGGTATTGGCTCTAATATTCATGTGATTATTGTTGCCAATAAAGGTTTTGAAAGTTGGGAACGTGCTGAACGTGATAATTTGATTATCTTGCAGGCAGGCTAAGCCCTTCCGAACTTGTCAAAATTTCACTTTTTCTGCACTATGACAGAATTGGTTGAAACTGCCCAAATCAAAGGACAACGGTATCTTCTCGAACGCTACCAACGTCCAGCAGCAGTGTTGTTGGGATACGAAGATTTTGAAAACTTGGTGGAGATTATCGCAGAGCAAAGCGACCGAGAGTTTCAGGAAAGTTTAAGACAAAGCATGGCGGAGGCGAAATCGGGGAAGGGATACGCCAAAGGTGAGATTCTGGCGATGGTTCAAGAGTGGGAAAAAGAAGAGTGGGAAAACAACTCACCGGGGGAGTAATACCATGCATGGGGATGAGGAGCAGAATCAAAATGATGAGGAAAAACCTTCTTTTGAACTCGTGTTTACTCCCACGTTTACCCGCGACTTACGTAAGCTTAATAGCCAAGTGCGTCAGCGCGTATTACGCCGATTAGAACAGCTTGAAATGAATCCTTATATCAACTGTACAAAATTGACCAACGTTGACGTCGGCGTGTTCCGTATCCGCATCGGCAACTAGCGTGTGCGCTACGATGTCGAAGGGAAACAAGTGATTCTGCACCGCGTCCGGCATCGCCGTGAGGTCTATCGCAATTGATGCGTAAGTGAACTCTTCTGGGCGAAGATGATAGGTGGCTGTATGTTGAATTTTTGAGAAATAGCATTAACATTGATTAGCCATCCGTATGGCTAAAAGGAGGGACCAATTAAATGGGCATTAGTAATTGCCATACAAAAACCAACAAAGATTCGGACATTCACAAACAGAGATGGCTACTATGAAATATCTGATTTGGAGCCGGGCGAGTGGTGGTTGATAGGTATCAAAAGAGGATATAAACTTCACATAGCAAGGGTTGAAGTACCTACTACGCATGATTTTTGTCTGGAGCCCAAATAGATCTAAGGCAAACTTGGCTATCTCGCCAAAGAGATAGGAGCCACTGTAAAAGAAGCAGAGGAGATGATAGTGGTCTTTCACCACTCCACGATAAGAAGGAGCTTACTACCAAGAAATGTTAGAAGCGGAGGGAATAAACATGGGCGAAATTTTAATCAAAATACATAGAGAAACGCTATCGGAGCTCTTGAAACAAATCCCGTTTGATGAACTGGAGGCAATCACCCGAGAACTCAAAACCCCGACTTCCCCACTGCATCAACAACTAGAGCGCGCTCGCGCCAGAGTGAAACCACTCTCTATTGAGCAATCGACTTCCTTTGCTCTGCCGCCAGTTGATATTGGAAAAACCGAAGCGGAAGAGCTTGATAAAATTATTGCGGAGAATGCTTATGTGGTTTACGAGTAAACCCGTCCTCAGAGAGGATTGAGCTAAATATCGAAACAGGTATTTCATTTGACAGGCATTTTAAGCAGTTTGGTTTTCGAGTTATTCCCTGAAAGGTTGAATATGGGACAATTAGGAATGCTACTATTAGGTCTTCGAGAAGGATTTGAGAAAAAGCGTTTCTATCACAGAAAATGAG
>DTYX01000768.1 GCA_012961655.1 Candidatus Poribacteria bacterium | reverse complement strand
CTATTACCATATCGATAATTAAAAATGGAATACAGATTAAAAAACTGAGTTGGAAAGCTGTTTTCAACTCACTGGTGATGAAAGCCGGCACTAAAACGTGAGTCGGAATCTCCGATGGATTTTTCGGTTGCGGCATCTTCGATAGATGTACCATAAGTGCTAGGTCGCGTTCTCTAGTGTGATATAAGAGGAAACCTCTAAGGGGTTTCAGGGCTTTTTGGAAAGCCTCTCTTTGTGATAATTCATTGGTCAAATATGGCTGCAACGCCTCACTGTTTATCTGTTGCCAGATAGGAGCCATAATGAAAAAAGTTAAGAACATAGCTAAACCAATCAGGATTTGGTTTGGCGGCATCTGCTGAGTGCCTAAACCATGACGTAGAAAAGATAAAACTACTATAATCCGTGTAAAAGAAGTCATCATTATCAAAATCGCCGGTGCAACAGATAAAACCGTCAATATCAGAAGGATTTGAATACCTATGGCAAATTCTTTAGTGTTGCTGTCGGAATCCATCTGAACACTAATTTGGGGTAATTGGAAGACCCCCTGTCCGCTCTGTGCAGCGGCGAAGGACCAAGCGCAAGACAATGCAACTATTATAAGAATAATAAAGAGGACAATTATTCTTTTCATGTTCTGTTTTCCTTCAATTTTCTTGATTTCCAATCCTTAATTTATCACGCAGCGTCCTTAAAGATTCCAAAACCGTCGCCACTTTTATCTCTTCCTGCTCAGATTTATTGTCATCTGCGTTCTTAGACACGCCTGTTAAGTAGTTCTGAAATTGATGTCCTGAGATTGAGTCAGGCTTGTCCTTGAGCGAAGCTAAGGGTCTCAGTCCTCGACTTTGTGATGCTCGAAAATTTTTCAGCGCCTCAGCATCCTCTACTTTGAATAGTAATGAAATCTGAGAGCTTGTAACCCCTAATACCAGAATCTCACCCATTGCATCGACAAGACAGACAGATTCCTTTGAACCCACAGGCAGTTGAAATAAAACAGAAATCGGCCCTTTGCCCTGAATACCTCTTTTTTGTTGCAACCTTTTAAGCCCAAAAATGACGGCGAAAAACAGTGCTAATAAGACTAAAAGTACAGTTATCATGCGGAGTGAAGCGCTGAACATATTTGGCATCTCTGCAACCTCTGGACTCTCGTATTTTAAATATTCCCCTTCCGATGCGACACTATCATTCTGTTTGCCCGATTGTTCCTTGTACTTATTTTGTTGTGAATAAGAAAAGCCCTGGGTAAAATATATCAATAGACTAAAAATCAAAAATAGTAATGATAACCTCTTCATCTCAAACTCCGAATTCTTTCAACTCGGTTCACGATTGAAGTAACCTGAACTCCCAGAGTATTTTCTTCGGTAACGACGATTTGTCCTTCCGCTATCAACTTGCCGTTAATAAGCAGTTCAACAGGGGCGCTCTCTGATTTATTCAGCTTGATTAATGAACCTGGTGAAAGTTCAAGCACCTCTTTCAATGGGATTTTTGTTTGTCCTAATTGTATATCTATCTGCAATGGGATATCTAGTATGAATTCAAGATTTTCCATCCAACTATTCACTTCATTCGAGGGCAGGTTTTGTGATTCTGAAGGAGCGGTCTGGAAATCGGGCTGAGGTTCCAACGCAACGTCTTCATTTTTATCCTTATCAATATTTTTATGTCTCCTGCCGGATTTCGAGTTTTGTTCAGCAAGAATATTCTCACTTTGCTCATCGACGATTTCGCCTTCCTGCTCATCTGTTACAAGGTTTGAGTCTTCAATTCCAGTCAATTTCTCATTTATCTGACGCATTTTATAGATATCTCCTATATAATTTCCACTGCTTTATATCGTCCAATGGCGCCGAGTTTGCCGTTAAATATAGGACATCCTTCGACTAACAATTCTACCTCTATGACATCATCATCTTGATTCATACCCAAAACAATAGTATCTCCTATTTTCATCTCCATCAGCTTTCCAATAGTTATTTCTGTTTTTGGAAAATGAGCTTGTAGACGGAGAGGCACATCTATGAGAATACTTTTTTGGATAGCTTCTAAGTATTTATCTTTCTTTTTTAAGTCTACGCCGGCGCTATTCTGGTTGCTGAGCTGTGATTCCATCGCCATAATGGGAAGACAAAATGTTATCGTGTGGGTAGGTTTGGAGGATGTAGTTTCATATTCCGTTATAAATTCTTTGAGCATAATATCAAACGCAAAGGGGACAACTACCTCATGAGATGAGTTTATACTAATTTGAGATGGATAAGTAAAAACTTCTTCTAATCGAAGTTTGAGATTTAAAGTTTTATCTAAAATTTCCAGAATTCGCTCCATCGGTTTTTCCATCAGTTTCAACTCTAAATCTGTGAGCGCTCTTTGAACTTTCAAATAGCCATCTCCTTTGCCTCCCAATGTTATGTCTATGATGGAGTAGGCTAAGCTTAAATCCAGTTTCAGGAGAACTGTTATCTCTGACATCTCAGAGATAAGTACACCTATACAGGAAGGGTTATTCATAGATGCTAAGAAATCTTCGTAAGTTAAGGGCTGTTCCACAGCAGAGTTATTCAATACAACATCGCGCCTCAGAAGATTTGATAGTGAAGACACCAATGAGTGATTGAGCAATTGGGAAATTCTTTCAGATCGCTTTTTCAGTCTTTCCCCATTTTTATCAATTCTATCGAGAAATCCATCCCTTCGCTTCGCTCGAGGGCAGACCTTATTTTCGATTTCATCTTTTTCCTGTCTTGGATATCGGGGCAAAGCAGATAGACGGAGTTCTGATTCATCGGTGATTTCAGTTTCGTTGATAGCTTTATCCTCGGGAGTTTTTTGTGAAAATGCCTCCATTAAAGCATCTATCTCTTCTTGAGAAAGGATTTCTTCTTTCTTCAATTTTTGTCTCCAAATAGCCGCTGATTTTAACTCTTTACTGCTTGGAATTCTGAAGGGGGACCGCGCAGCGGAATTGTAAATGCTGATTATTGTATGGCAAATTCGGTAAAGTAGATTTCTTTTAGTTTTCCTGTAACCAGTCTTTCGTTGAGCTTATCAACGATCTCTCTTCGCAGCTCTTCCTTCTTCGTTTCTAAGTCCTCAACAGTTTTGCTAGATACAATTTCGATTAATATATGCCGGAGTTGAGCTTCTTTGTTTTCTAACTCTTCGAGAAGTTCTTTCTTTTTGAGGAATTCAAGTTCTGCTGCCAATGAGATTACGACGAACCTTCTGCCGGCAGATTCTGCAGGATTGGTCGTCAAGCGTTGAAAATTATACATTTCGACGGGCTGCGGTAAATTCTTTTTGGCTTCCGCCCTTTTTGCCATAAGAGGACCAATTACTTGTAGGTATAATATATAAGCAACCGTTCCCAATATTACTAAGGATAACACGAGGAAAAAAATTCTACTCTTTCCTTTTTCCTGCTGCAGTTCTTCTACAACTTCATCTTCCATTTTCTGTTCATTTTTCATTTATAACAATCTCCGTAGATAACTAAAACGTCTGGTGTGAATTAGTTTGCTTGACTCAGATATGAACACGCACCCATCCTTCCATTACCGCGTTAATCAATGACAACTTATCTTATCCTGGCTGGTCATGATACAATAACTCACACTAAGCGTTAGATTTAATGAGGTCTTTTTGCTTTTATAATTTCGATTTCTATCCTCCTGTTTTTGGTTTTCCCCTCCTCTGTATCATTAGGCGCGACCGGTCTTTGGTCTGCATATCCTACTGCGGACAAGTGACTTTTGTCGAGTCCATAATTGACAAGGAGTCTGAGCACATTTGTCGCACGCGCTGCGGATAACTCCCAATTATCGGCAAATTCACTCGTATGGATTGGTCTATTATCAGCATGCCCTGCAATTTGAATATCATTATAGCGTATCTTCCTTTTCAACGCTTTTTGCAAAATCTCTGCGATTTGCCTCAAGGTAGGCAGCGCTTCCTCCTTAATTTTGGCAGAGCCTGAGTCGAAGAGAATGAATTTATCCGGCAGTATGATTGCCACACCTTTATCTGTAATTTTGTAGTCTATATCCTTATTCAGATTTTTAATACTTTGCGCTATCTCAATGAGGTTTTTGATTTCTCCATCTTCTGTCAGATTATAAGAGTCGGGTGGTAAGTCACTTTGCAATGATTCTTTCCACTGGGGCAATACACCTAACCCTCCTAAAGCGTCACGCGTTGATTCAATTACTGACCAGAATTTAGTTTTATCGTAGTTAGCAAAAGCGATTATAAGAATAAAGAACGTCAAAAGCAGGGTGACCATATCACTGTAGGTCATCAGCCATCCTGACGTGTCAATATCATCATCTTCAAAATCTTTTTTCTTTCGTCGCATAATTTACAAATTTTACAGAGCACTATTATCTCACGAGATTTACTCCTCTTTCTTTGCAAGTTCACGTGTATCGAGATTATTCCGTATCCTGGGGGGTAAAAATATTTTCAGACGTTCCCCGACCTGCCTTGGGCTCTCTCCTGAGTTAATCAGTATTATTCCCTCCAACATCAGTTCCTTGAATAACGTCTCTTCGGCACTACGATTCTTCAATTTTCCCGCCAACGGCAAGAATATTAGATTCGCCAATATAGCGCCATAGAAAGTGGTTACAAGCGCCATGGCCATTGGTTTGCCAATGTTCGAAGGGTTGTCTAAATTGAGAAGCATCTGCACCAACCCTATTAGAGTGCCAATCATTCCGAAACCGGGGGCATACTTTCCCATAGCGGTAAAGAGTTCTCTCCCCTTTTTATGCCGCTCTACGGTGGTAGCAATTTCAATCTCCAAAACATATCTGATATCATCATCACTTGCGCCTTCAGCTACCAGTTCCAGCCCTCTCTTCAAAAATTCATCGTCCAGCATTTCCATCTCCGCTATCAGACCAACCATGCCTTTTCGCCTTGTTACATCCGTTAGATGTATTATCCGTTCAACAATTTTGGTGTGGTCGTATACTTTATAGGTAAAGGCAACCTTCACAAGCTTTAATACGCCAATTACATCTGAGATAGCGAAGGTAATTAATGTCGCAGCAATAGTTCCGCCTAAGGTGACCAGCATCGAAAACGGACTGAGGAAGAGACTCGCGCCTGTATTCATTACGATGGCAACGAAGAGAATAATTATTCCAGAAGCAATTCCTAAGAGGGTGGCGATATCCATATTAACCTCATTTTTTTTAAACCGTCAATTTACTGATTGGACAGAGTCTTTCTATCTCCTCTTTTTCAGACTCCCATCCAAAATTTTGAGTTCTGGCTTAACATACTTCTCGTAACAGTCTGGACAAATACCGTGGCTGAATTTTGCTTCGGAATGCTGGGTGATATACTCCTCCACTTGGTGCCAGTAATCTTGCTCATCTCGGATTTTCTTGCAGTAGGAGCAGATTGGCAATAACCGCTCTAGTTTTTTGACTTTTGATAAAGCTTCTTCCAAGCGACCGATTGTTTTTTCTAACTCCTTATTTTTTTTGTCCAACTGCTGTCTAAGGTCTATAATTCGTTCTCCAGCTCGGATACGTGCCAAAAGAACCTTCTTATCAAAAGGCTTTGTCATAAAGTCATCAGCGCCAGCGTCCAGTCCATCTACTACATCATACGTCGAAGTTTTTCCAGTCAGTATGATAATATAGCAATGCTCGTCACCTACTTGTCTCTCTGAATCGCGGATACGACGGCAAAGTTCCAAGCCGTCCATTTTCGGTATCATCCAATCAATGATAGCCAGAGGGGGTTTTTCAGAACTATACTTTTCCCAAGCTTCTTCACCGTTAGAAGATAAGATGACCTCGTAGCCATACTTCTCCAAAGTTGCTTCAAGTAAGCGCTGAGTGACTAGATTATCTTCAGTAATTAGTATTTTCATGATAATATCCTAACCCGTTTTCCAATCATATTCAGAAAAGAACTTTTTGAATCTCTCCATCTCCGATTCAAGATTTTCCAACGCTTCCTTTGCTCCGTCAAGAACCCCTTCTTTACCCATTGTCTCCAAGCGATAAGCAATTTCGTATATTGAAGTTGCCGATATGTTTCCAGAAGAGCCTTTCAATGCATGGGCGGATTCTCTTACCTTCTGCGGTTCATTTTGTTCAATACCTTTTCTAATCTCATCGATGTATTCAGGATAAATCTCAAGAGAAAGCTCTACGAGCTCCTTTAGTAAATCCTTGTCCCCAGACACTCGTTCAAGCGCTTCTTCAAGAGCCATCACAGATTTTGAGGTATCATCAGTAGGGGCGGGCATCTCTGCCAGCCCAGTGTCCATATCCTCAATGACTTGGTTGTCCTGTGTTGACGCAACCAACATAAATTTGATATTCTCATACTCTTGCGCCAATCGTTCCAGGCATGGCTCAAGGAGCATCCAATCTTCTTCCTTGGCACTCTGTTCAATCATTTCGCCCAAATGCGAAATCTGTGGAAAGCCATAGCCTCCACCAGAGTCTTTCAAGCCATGTCCCAGAATCATAATTTGTTCCGCATTTTTACCTTCGAGATGCTGGCGGAATTCCTTGATTGATTGTGATAGCGCATCAAGGTATGTTTTCTGTAACTCCAAGTCCACTACATCATCGGCATCCGAGTCCCCAGGTTTATGCTCAAGGGCTGATATATCACCGTTTTTTTCGGCTGTGGTCGGTGTACTGGTTTCTCGAGCGGATAAAAACTGCTGAATCGTAGCCAACAACTGCTGCCGATTAATAGGTTTTGTTAAATACGCGTTACACCCGGCTGCAAGAGTTTTCGCCTCATCACCCTTCATAGCATAAGCTGTCAAGGCAATGATAGGAATATCCATTTTTTCCCCTGAAGAAGATTGTCTCTGTATTCCCATCTCGCGAATTTTTCGTGTGGCTTCGTAGCCATCCATCACTGGCATCTGCATGTCCATCAATACCAGAGCATGTCGGTTAGAATCTAACATTTCCAACGCTTCTTGTCCGTTATGCGCTACATCAACTGCGTAATCAGCGCGCTCAAGGATACTTCGCATCAACTTCTCGTTGGCGACATTGTCCTCTACCAACAGAATAGTACTAAACTCGGTCGTATCAGAAGTCGGAGGCTTTGGCATGCTCATTCCTTCTGCCTTCCGTTTTTCGCCTTTCGCCTTCCCGTGGGAGGATGTAATTACGCGGTTAATCTGCTCTACCAACTTCTCCGGAGTCATTCTGCTTTTTTGGAGCAGGAGTTCGTAGCTGTTATTGAGACGCTGTCGGTCATCTTTCGTAAGTTCCTTACCCGTGTAGATAATCACGGGAATATCGCATGTATCAGGATTGTCCCTAATTCTAGTTAACGTTTCAAAACCGTCCATCTCTGGCATCAACAAATCAAGGATGATGAGGTCAGCTTTTTTCTCATTCTCAAGATATTCAAGCGCTTTAATACCATTTTGTACTCCTGTGACGGTTATTTGTCCCCCGGCATCGGTAAAGAGTTTTTGGAACAGCTTCACAACTGAGAAGTCATCATCGACCACTAACACATGCTTGTCGGCGAAGCCATCCCGAGAATCGTGGCTCGTTTTAGGTGTTCCCAAAAGATTCTCCAGACGTTGAAGCAATGCGTCTTCGCGCATCGGCTTCTGAATATACTCCACTGCGCCCAGACTAAAGGCTTTCTGTCTTTCAGATAGCACAGAACAGACGACCACAGGAATCTCCTGCGTCATTCGGCTCGATTTTAGTTCTCTCAAGACATCCCATCCGTCCATCTCGCCGGGCAATATAATATCCAACAAAATGACATCTGGTGTATAATATTGGGCTTGCAACAAAGCTTCATTGCCTTCCGTCGCTGAATGCACCTGGTAATTCGCTTCCTTTAGCCAGCGGGTGAGCAATTTAATGGTATCTTTGTCATCTTCCACGATGAGCACTACCGGCTGCGCGTCTGGGCGTAGCTCATCAGCTACTACTGACGTCAAATCTTGCGATATTCTACGTTCAATCACTACCACTGGTATGGAGAAAGAAAAGACGCTTCCCTTCCCTTCTTCTGATTCAAACCAAATCTTTCCAGAAAGCAACTCAACGATTCGTTTACTCAGTGTTAAGCCTAAACCTGTGCCGCCATATTCTCTCGTTGTTGAACTGTCCGCTTGTATAAAAGGATTAAATATCTTCTCTTGCTTCTCGGAAGGAATTCCTATCCCTGTGTCAGTTACGGAGATTAAAAGTTGAGCCCCGATAGAATCGGGACGAAATCCTGAGTATCGGGACCGCGCGCTTTCATTCATTTTCATCGTAGTAATGACTTCAGTCATTTCAGAACGAATAAATTCGTTACTACGATTAACCGAGACATCTACCTTAATGCCCCCAGTCTCGGTGAATTTGACTGCATTGCTCAGTAGGTTCAACAACACCTGCCGAATTTTGGTTTCGTCGTTCTCTATCCATGGCAACGGCGCAGGTTCGCATGACATCTCCAAAGATAATCCCTTCTCCTGAGCTTTTGGGGCTACCACAGTCACTACATTGTCCATCAATTCTTGTAGGTCAAATTCACGAAGTTCAATTTCCATCTTGCCCGCTTCCACTTTGGAGAGGTCAAGAATATCATTAATCAAGTCGATTAAAGCCTCGCCGCTCTTTTTGATGGTCTCAACAAACTCGGTTT
>DTYX01000767.1 GCA_012961655.1 Candidatus Poribacteria bacterium | reverse complement strand
TGAAGATAGTGGCTTTGCACGACTGTGGCTTGCCAGTCAATCGTTTGACCGTCGAAAGCCAGATTATCGGCGGCGTCATGATGGGATTGGGCTACGCGCTCACTGAAGAGAGATTCATGGATAGCCAAACGGGCAGGATGAATAATCCAAGTCTGCTCTATTACAAAGTCCCCGGCACGATGGAAACTCCGAAGATTGAGCCGATTATCCTCGGTAATCCCGACAGAGGCGTGATAGGCATCGGCGAACCGCCGACTATTCCGACCGCAGCAGCCATCGCCAACGCCGTCTATAACGCCATCGGCGTGAGGATTCGTTCCTTGCCCATCACACCCGATAAAATTTTGGTAGTGCTAAATAAGTAATGATAATCTGATCGTTTTATGTTATACTATATATAAAAGAATCAACTGGTGGTTTCCTGCTCGCGCTCCTACTCGAAGATGGTTTTCTAAGTTCTTATTTCGATTATGAGAAGTTAGACGTTTACCAACTGGCGATTTCATTCGTTGGCTGATGCGAGGATATTCCTCTCCGATGTGAAGGAAGAGCGTCCGCCAAACAGCACCTTGACAAGGAGAAGTTAATGCGTATAATCCATAAACCAAAAAGTCAAATACTACAGAAAAGCATCTTAATCTTCGTTCTCTGCTTCTTTTGGACGAGCTTGGGTTGGGCGCAACAAACTCCTGTGAATTCGGGAACGGAGAGCGATATTACTTTGCATCAACCAAGGGAACGCGATATTTTTACTGTCGCTTTTCTTGCCGATAGAACAAATGGATGGCCCGAGGATATCAAGTATCTTCAACGAGCTGTGTATGAGATTAATCAGTTGAATCCGGAGTTTGTCATCCATATCGGCGATATGGTGGAAGGATACACACGGAACGTCGATTTATGGATGCGGGAATCTGAAGAATTCAAATCGGTTATGAATCAACTGCGTATGCCCTGGTATCCGACGCCGGGAAATCACGACGTTATCAGCGGGTCCAGAGACCCAAATGATAGGACGTTTGAGAAACTGTACAAGAAGCATTTTGCCCCTCTATATTATTCCTTTGACTACAAAAATAGTCACTTCATTTGTCTATACACGGATGAAGCTCAACAGAGTCAAGTTACCTTTTCAGAGGCGCAACTTCAGTGGTTGGAAAATGACCTGAAAAACGCTGACAAAACGAATATCTTTGTCTACATGCACAAACCCGCTTGGGATGAGTATTATGAGCCGAGTGGATGGTGGGACAGAGTTCACGAATTGTTGAAAAAATATCCCGTCCGAGCGGTTATCGCCGGGCATTATCACAGCTATCGTAAATTCCCATCAAAGGATGGCATTCAATATTACATCTTAGGCGCTACGGGCGGTAATCTGTACGATAAAGTTGAATTGGCGGGTCGGATTAACCATTATAATATCCTCCGGGTTGAAGGCGATACTTTCACGATGGGGGTGGTGAAACTCGGCAATGTTGAGTCGGATGATTATATCGTTCAGGAAGATGCTGACAACGCGTATAAGCTCACGTCTCAACGCAATATACGCGTGGAGGGATGGCTGTGGCAACCTGTGCGTGATGAAGTTACTGGTACAGTATCCATCAGTATTGCCAACCCGCTTGATACGGAGATTTCCGCGGAACTTCATTTCAAAGGCGATAACACCCACTGGGAATTGGTATCTATGCCTGATAAACTCATCATTGCGCCTAAAAGCTCTGTAGTGACGAAAGTCGAATTGCATTCTCCGAAGGTGCGACCGGAAGACGTAACCATCCCGAAATTTGTCCTCAAATATCTGTATAATACTAAACAGAACAGAGTAGCGAAGTTGCCTCTTAGGGTTTGGATTCCTTTACGCCCGTCTTATGAAGTTCATCAAAACCCGCTAAAAATTACCATAGATGGTTCAATCAATGAACCTGCGTGGCAAAGTGCAGAGATTTTACATACCAAAAGTTGGGAGCCAAGTTATTATGAGCGGGAAGATGAACCAACTCCAACGATTCGCATCGCGGCAGACGGAGATTACTTATATTTCAGCACTATAGCGCCAGATGATGTGTATGAATATTATTATGAAACTAATCGTTCTGACCGTCTGCTAAGCGACTATATCGTCTTTACGGCCGCTAATGCTGATAACTCAAAAGCAATACTCATTTTTCCCTTCAACGATGCACAACAGGCATTCAGGAGAGAAAACCAGTTTCCGAAACCCTCTGAATTGAAGCTAATCGAAGGTGATAAAAAAGAAGGCTCCGCTCCGATAGAATACGTTTCCTCAAAACATCCCACTGAGGGCTTTTACATTTGTGAAGGTCGAATTCGCTACGACCAACTATTTGGAACAAAGAATGTCGCAGATAAAGAATTTGCTTTCAATGTGGAAGTGGTCGATAATGACCAAAATGCCTTTACCTACCTGAAAAGCTGGGCATATTACCGAGACAAAGCATATTGGGGGGTTTTGCGATTTGTATTCCCCTAGAAATCCTAGAGCCATCTCCCAGTGAAAATGCGGCATTATGAATGTCATTCTGATTAAAAATACTATTCAACGTTTATTTCGATTTTTTTGGGGTTACCCCATTACCCCAATACTCCATTACCCCGTCACCTTTTTATGTCGTGATGGCATAAAAGCATTTGGCAAAATGACATAGGAGTGTTAAGCAACTTTCAGAAAGTTCTTTAAACTTTTACCAATTAAGGGCGATGGGGAGAGTTGTGGTGCAGATTTCGTGGT
>DTYX01000766.1 GCA_012961655.1 Candidatus Poribacteria bacterium | reverse complement strand
TTAAATTCGTAAAGATGTCACCACAGAGGGATGACACTACAAGATAAATGTCGTAGCGGCGCGCCTCTGTGCCGCCAGACGGCGCTACTTCCATTCTGGTTAGCCGACTTTGTCATTTTGAGCTTTTATCCAGTATAACTAGCTTGAGTTATTATAATAAGTTGGAGAGTAGATTTCAAGAGAAAATCTTTGGAGAATACAAGTAACCGTTGTTTTATCTCAAACGTTTATTTTTCCAAATAAGGACAAGGTGCGCCGTCCTCTACTAAAAAACCTTATCTATTCCTCAAAATGAACCGTAATCAAGCTTCCATCCCTCCAATTCCAAATGACACAACATCCCAACATGCTTCGCCTAAATTGCAAGTCACCTCTCGCGCCCTGATACTTGCGTCAATTTTAATTCCGATTAACGGGATTTGGTTAATCCAGATGGAGGAGATGCGCTATTCGGGGCATCCAACCACGGCGTCGCTTTTTTTTAACGTTATTTTCTGGCTATTAGCGTTGATTTTACTTAATTTTTTGTTAAAGCGTTTACTGCCTAAACTTGCCTTCAGCCAGGGCGAATTAATCACTATTTACGCCATGCTTGCTATCTCGTCCGCGATATCGGGACATGATGCTTTGATAGGTCTGCCGCCTGCATTGGGGCATACTTTCTGGTTCGCCACGCCCGAAAATGATTGGCAGGCGTTATTTTTTCGCTATATTCCCGATTGGCTGTCAGTCGCGGACAGGAACGCTCTTTATGGCTATTACCACGGCGAATCAACGTTATATACCGCGCAAACTATAAAAGCCTGGCTGACACCGTTAGCCTATTGGTCGATATTTTACCTGGTGATTTTGTTCATGATGTTATGTATCAACGCTATCTTCTTTCGGCAGTGGAGTCAACGGGAGCGGTTGAGCTATCCGATTATCCAACTGCCGTTAGAATTGACCAAAGAAGGAGGGTATAGTCGATTCTGGAAAAGCAATTTACTGTGGGTCGGTTTTATTTTGGCGGGCAGCGTTGACCTGATAAATGGACTGCACTTTCTGATTCCGACGTTGCCGCAGATTCCGGTCAAAGCCCGCGATATCAGTTATCTGTTCACCGAAAAGCCGTTGAACGCGATGGGTTCTACGAAGATTTCCTTCTATCCTTTTGCCATCGGTCTCTGTTTCTTCGCGCCTCTGGATTTATTGTTCTCCGCCTGGTTTTTCTACCTTTTCGGCAAAATGCAAAAAATTATCGGCAGTATGATGGGTTGGTCGAGTATCCCCGGATTTCCCTACATCGACGAACAACTATTCGGCGCGGCTATCGGCTTGCTGTTCATGGCGATATGGAACAGCAGAGCGCATTTGCGGCAAGTTTTCCAAAAAGTGTTTAGCGGTGATAAGACAATTGAGGATTCAGAGGAGCCGTTGAGTTATCGCGGCGCTTTATTTGGCTTGTTCGGAGGATTGTTGTTTTTAGTCTTTTTCTGCCAGAGAGCGGGCATGTCGGTTTGGGTCGTCATCATCTATTTTGCCATCTATTTCGGTCTGTGGACGACTATTACCAAAATCCGAGCCCAGTTGGGACCGCCGGTTCACGATTTTTGGGCGTACACTTCGGGATTGACTTTTGGACATCCAGATATGATGTTGGTCCCACTTCTGGGCACGAGACGTCTGGGACCGCGGAATTTGACGATGTTTTCTCTCTTCTGGTGGTTCAACAAAGCGTATCGCGGACATCCTGCGCCGCACCAGTTGGAAGCGTTCAAATTAGCCGAGGCGTCGAAGACAAACAGCAGAAGGCTCTTTTGGGCTTTAGTCATGGCGTCGGTGTTGGGAGTGATTTCCTGCCTCTGGACGATACTTCATTTCTCTTATAAAGTCGGCGCGCCGGGGGTGCATTATTACGGCGGAATCTACTTCGACAGCTATCTGCCTCGATGGCTCACACATCCACAGTCTACTAATTACGCTGTGATTTTGGCTATCACTGGCGGTTTAATATTTACGATTTTTTTGATGAATATGCGCGTGCGATTTATCAGTTGGCCGTTTCATCCCGTCGGCTATGCGCTATCGGGCAGTTGGACGATGAATCTCGTCTGGCTGATATTTTTCATCAGTTGGCTGTTAAAACTATCCATCATCCGCCAGGGAGGTCTGAAAGCCTATCGCAAAGCAATGCCTCTCTTCTTCGGGCTAATTTTGGGTGAATTTACCATCGGCAGTTTGTGGACCATCGTGGGTATATTTTGGAATATTCCCACTTATGCCTTCTGGTATTGAGGAGATTGAAAAGTCGAATTTTTGCTTGATTCCTTTTTGCGCTCATGTTAAAATCATGAAACAACTTGAAACGCAGAATTTTAAATTGAGGAGCAATCACCTATGGCTTATATATTAGCATTGTTGGCAAGCGGCAGAACAGAAGGATTTACGGCAAGCGTTCTCGAATCGGCAATCGAAGGCGCGCAAAGTGTTCCTGATGTCGAAGTAGAGCTTGTTCATCTGCACAGATACAAATTTGGTCCCTGCACCAGTTGCTTTGCCTGCATCCGCGATGAATCACATGATTGCATTTTGAAAGACGACATGGGCGGAGGCGGCGAATTAATGGCAAAGGTCAAGCGCGCTAACGGTTGGATTATCGCTGACCCAGTGCATTGCTGGGGGCCGAGCGCGCAGATTCATCTGTTCATCGAACGCTGCTATCCGTTTATCTGGAGCGGCAATCTCGAAGGCATGCCATTCGCTTCAATCTCATGCGCCAGCAATCAAGGCATGCAGCGCATAGCGAACGGAAATTTGTGTAAGTGGGCTTTTACTTACGGTTTGCGCTATATCGGCGGATTGCCGGTACATACCGCTTATATCGAACGAGCGCGCAGAGAAGCGAAGGGGCTGGGGCAAAAATTAGCCGAAGCGGCGATTGGAGATGCCAAGGAAAGAAAGACATTTCCCGACCCAGAACGCTATGTTGATTATTTAGAT
>DTYX01000765.1 GCA_012961655.1 Candidatus Poribacteria bacterium | reverse complement strand
TTATAAATAGGTAGCACGAAATTGCATTAACACAAAGAAAATACTCACGCTAATTTATCCCCGATTGAGGTCATTGTCAGCTTCCCGTGTTTGACGCCCTTGGTGCTAATCAAGCGCTCGGCAATTTCACGAATAAAATTGCTTTTTCCACGCACTACCATTACTTCCAAACAGTTATGTTCATCAAGATGGACATGCAGCGTGGAAATTATCGCTTGATGCGCCTGATGCTGAAAATCTGTAAGTTTGTCTACTAATTCACGCGTTGTGTGACTGTAGATTATAGTAATCGTACCGACTACTTCTTCATCACTATTTTCCCATTCTATTTCGACCAGACTTTCTCGAATCAAATCACGTATAGCTTCCGACCTATTCGCGTAACTCTTCTTCGCGATGGATTCATCGAATCTTTGCAGTAATTTAGGGCTCATAGAGACCCCAAATCTAACTGTTTTCATAGCCAATACCTCTGGTGAACGGAATTCGGAATTATCCCACGCCCCGTTGCACAGCCCTGATTCTCGGGACGCTACATGGACTGGGGTCAAAAAACGCAAAAGTGTAGAAAATAATACAGTTCACATTTTACATATCAATACTTATAACCATCCAGCCACGGTCCAGATGACACTCAGCCGGCCAAAGGTGGCATTCAGCAACTCACAGATTCCCTCGATGGGGTCATGCCCATATCGACGTCTGTATTCCGTCATAATCCGACTTTCCAATTCAGTCAAATCTTGAATGGGCAAATCCATCCACACACTGCCGCGCAGTGCACTCTCGCGCAAAGCTATCCAAAGTTCTAAGTCCGCGCGCGCATTGGTAGCGCCATACTCGGGTTCAATGTCTTCTGTAACAGCTCGATACATACTATAAAGTATGCTTGCTTTGGCAATCTCATCGGTCTCGCTGACCTTGTATTTTTTGAATGGATTCTCCCAGACAATCGGCGGTTCAGTGTCTACTCGGACGCAGTCCAATACTTGCTCACCATCAACCTCTGTGTTGACAGACTGAATCGGATAATGTACCCGCTCACCGTTTCTGTACAGTACCAGTTCATTGCCGGAGAGATAACCGTGAGTGCCTTCAATATCCCAACTACTTGAGCGCGGCCCTCCTCTCGGAGGCATTTCGTAAAGGCATAAGACGCCATTTTGAAATTCGATTATGCCGCTTTCCCACTTTGATGTCGTTTCCTGCCCGCCGCCGTAACTTATGTAAGGTAACACCGGTACCTCACCTGCATATCCCAGTACCCGTTTAGCTTCCGAGCCAAGCAACATTCGTATAGCGTTGAAACCGTGATAGCTGCCTGACGTATAGCAGAGGCGCGCATGTGTGAGGTCGCCTAGCAATCCAATTTCGATGATTTTCTGTTTCAGTTGTTCATGCGGCCAGCGCCAAACGTTCTCGGCGATTTCGTACTTCACGCCATTCTCTCGACATTTCTGGATGATTGCATCTGCGACTGGCAAGGCGATAGCAATCGGTATCTCCGTAATAACATTTATTTTGTGTGATGCCGCTGTTAAAGCCATGACGTTGAGCGAATCGGTGGGAGTGAGGCAAAATAGCACATCCGGTTTCTCAGCGATGAGCATTTCCTCAACCTTTGTATAACGTCCCTTCACATCATACTTTTCCGCGGCGGCTTGCCCTCGTTGCGGGTCAAGGTCACAGATAGCGCAAAAATTGTAAAAATCCGTCAACTTCGTAATGGTTGCCATATATGCCCGCGCCCGCGGGCCAGCCCCGATGACAGCGATACGTAGAGTTTCCATTAAGTTTCCTCCATCACTCTTAGTTACTATGATTATTGGCGCTCAAAACGTAATACGTAATACGTAAAATGTAAATTACGCATTACGCTTTTTAGCCTTTAGCTCTCGCCAATAACGTACATAAATAAGAGCATTGTCCAAGAACTTACTCCTTCATTACAAGGGCAAATCAATCGACTTACCTTGTTCAGCGGACATATACGCCGCTTGCATCAACTCGGTCAAGTTCCGTCCATCCTGAATTGTTGTCGCCATCGGTGTGTCCGAGATAATGGCGTTAACCCACTGCTCCATCAGCGAAGGCAGAGCTTTTGGGCGATTCTCCAAATAAGACTTCATCGCCTCCTCGGAGAGCTTTCGGCTATTGAGATGAAGCTGGCCATGTCCAGAAGCGAATGAGCCCTCCGTACCGTATATCTCCAGCATGTTTGGGCCGGAACGATGTATCCATGTGACATCGATAACGCCCAATGCTTTGTTGGCAAACTCGACGACGGTGACACTGTTATCATCGATGGGATAATTCCCCGTGAAATTATTTATCTTGGCAACGACACTTTTGGGCTCGCCCATCAACCAACGGATGACATCCACTCTATGACAACCGAGGTCGAATAATGCGCCGCCACCTGCCCGCTTGGGGTCGACAAACCACCAACTGGGGCCTTTAAACCATTTATCCAACGCGGCTGAATGAGCAACGCGTCCACGCCCAAAGGTGATATCACCCAAGATTCCATCATCAATAGCTTGCTTCGCCAACAATATATCAGGGCTGCAGCGCGAAGGTAATGAAATCATAAATTTGATATCGGCTGCCTCCACCACTTCGATAATTTGGTCGCATTCGTCGACCGTAATCGCTAATGCCTTTTCTGTAAATATATGTTTTCCCGCTTGCGCCGCTGCTATCATAACTTGCGGATGCATTGAAGTTGGCGCATTGACGACGACGCCATCTAAGCCGTCCAAACTCAAAACCTCATCTAAATCGGAATAGAACGGCACATTATGATGTTCTGCGGCTTGCTTACCACCATATTCCTCTTCGTCCCACACAGCAATAATTTCTGCATTTGGATTCTCTTCTACCGCTCTGGCGTAACCTGCAGCGTGTACGTGAGCGAAACTAAGCATCGCAACTTTAACCATTTATAATCTCCTGTTTTAATATGATGGTAAAACTTTACCAGAAAATGAAGATGAAGTCAATCAAAATTTAATCTTTCTAAGTTAATTTACTGGACTGACCCGAAAATTTGGCGGGGTAGCTAGCGTAACCCCGCAGGCAACATGCATTATTCCAAAGACGCAAAAATCTGATTGCTCTTTAGTAGTATGTCCATCTTTTGTCATTGTAGTAATCCATCAAGATTGGTCTCAGAAGTGTATTGATACTGGTTTCTATCTCTGCCACATCTTTACCGAACCCGAACATGGCAGGAAGATAGCTTTGGGTGAGATAGAGCGTTTCAACTCGTAGGGGAATATTCTTGACATCGATTGGTCTGTTTGATGCGAGGTTAAACCCCCAATCGCCCATAGATGGCACTTCCAAATGGTAGGCGACTGTGTGTAGACCTGCGGCTTCAATGCTGTGGTGGATGCACCAGAACGCCGCCCTGGCAAAAAACGGGGATGTGCTTTGCGTCACAAGCGAACCGCCCGGACAGAGCACGCGGGCGGTCAGTCGGTAGAATTCCACTGCATACAACTTTGACAACGATTCATGATTTGGGTCGGGCAGGTCGATGATGATGACATCGAATACCTCGTCAGTTTTCTCGACAAACTTGTATGCGTCTTGGTTGATGATAACGACTTTGGGATGTGTCAATGAACCCTGATTTAACGCTACGATTTCCGGATTGGTACTGCATATCCTGGTAATCTCAGGGTCAATGTCAACGAGGATAATCCTCTGAACATCGCTATATTTTAGTACTTCTCTGGCAGCTAAGCCATCGCCGCCTCCGAGAATCAATACAGCATCCCTTTTGTTTGCCACGCTCATAGCAGGATGAACGAGGGCTTCATGGTATCTATATTCGTCAACGGAACTGAACTGAAGTTGCCCATCGATGAAAAGTCGTAGGTCGTTGCTACGTTTGGCGATTATCGCTTTTTGCTGTTTGTTGGTCCGCGGTTCATCAGACCACCAAGCGTTGCCCATTCTGGTCAGAACTATCTTTTGATATTTTGACTGAGTCGACAAAACTATCTGATTGTTATAGATATCGGCTTCAAGACGTTCGCTGATGCTGGCTCCTCGGACGGAGGCTATTAATAGCGCCAGTCCCACTAATGAAGCGAAAACCGTCAAGATGAATCTCTTTGCAACATCGCGCCAATACTGAAAAAGCACCGCCATAGCCACGAGTACATTCAAAAAACCGACCACGAAGGCTGTTTGGACCAGACCCAGATGTTTTAGGAGAAACAAGGGAAAAGCGATTGAGCCAACTAAAGCGCCTATATAATCGAACGCCAGAACATTCGCTAAGGTCATCCGCAAGGAACCATACTGTTTCATGATACGAGTGAGAATGGGTATTTCTAAACCCACCAGAGTACCGATGCCGACTATGAGCGCGAACATGACCGCAAAGTATCCGATATCGCTGCCTGAATAAACATACATCCAGAATAGTAAAACAGTTGAAATTCCGCCGAGTAGACCTATTGCGACTTCGATTAAAATGAATCTATCTATTAAACGGCGAACAAAGTATTTGGACAGGAATGAGCCCAACCCCATTGAACTCATGAATAAGCCGATGGTGATAGAAAAATGGTGGACGCTGTTTCCGAGTAGATAGGAAGAGATGGAAGCGATGATTATCTCATAAATAATGGCGCAAGCCGCCGCAACGCACACGGAAAAGAGGAGTATCGGTACTCCGCGTCGCTGGGACTTTAGAGGTAAATTATCATCGTTTGCAGTCATTGAATGTCACCAGAAGACCTACGCAACCAAATATCGCACAAGATAAGTAGTATCGAGATAATAACGAAGAGGTTAAATAACAATCCAGACATCCACACGATATAAGCGAAGATGGCGCTCAACTTCGCGAGATACTGGCTGAGAACATCAGTTGTCAGCAGACCAAACAGCGAGATTGAAGTGGCGAGTTTCAGAAGATGTGGCATCGAAGTCCGGTTTGCTAGGCTAGTCAGAATCAGCAGCAGCAAGCCGATGCCAAACAGGTGTACGTGTGACCTTAAACTCAATTTTTCGATGGGTACGCCGCGTGTCTTTGCATAGGGTAAAACATCAGCATACGTGTAAAGTGCCCCAACGCCAGCGATAGTGGCAATCTTGCCATGGCAGTGTGAGCAATCCCGCTGGATAATTGGGCTGGCGGATTCATAATAGCCAAGGCGGTCGCCGCCGAATTTAAGCCATCGGCAAATCGTCTCGACATCAGCATCACTTTTCACGTACTCGCGCATCGTCGTTCTCAATGCTCTTTCGAGCGGACTGGCTGAATACTTCAGTCTCACCAACCCAGGCGAAAATAAAGATATAGCAGAGAATCTACCGCTCGTAGAACTATAAAGGATTCCAGTAACTCCAATCCCCAGAGCAAATACTACAAGGAATCCAGTTATTGAAACCTTATGAAAAAGATCCAGTTCGTTTAGTTTTGTCATAACCTGTCTAGACTTCCGAAGTCTCCGAGACTTCGGAAGTCCGTCTAGGATAGTCATATTGATGATTTATAAGAGACACCCAACCCATCCATGATGGCTTGAGCGGTTTCAATCCCTCGATACGTTGCATGTTCAAAAACGGGCGTTCCGCCGACGTCAGCGCCGGCGAAGTATATCCTGCCGAAAGGTTGTTTCATGCGTTCTCTGTCCTGTCCCCAAAGGTATCCCGGAGTCATCGCCACCATTGCGTGTCCCCACTTGTAGATGTCCATTCTGGTAATCAGTCTTGAAATGCGCGGGTGCATCTCCTCCAGTTCCTGAAGAATTAATCTCGCCCAAAATTCCCAACCCTCTTTAAAGAGTTCGTATCTTTCAATTTCAATATCGGAGCAGAGCGCAGCATAGAAAGTCAATATCGTCGGTAAATCGAACCGATCGCGCTGGCGCATAAGATGGCGGTTATCAATGTAGCCGAGACCCCAACTATTGTAAGACAGATTTTCCCAAGCCAGCATATACGCCTTTTTCTGAGGCGGCCTGCGCAAGTGTACAGCGGCGGTAATCCAGGGCACATATTTACAGCTCTTAAACTCGCTTCTCCCTGCCTGCTCAAGTTCCGGTATCAGATGGTATACAGCATTTTTGGGCGCTGCGTAGATAACCCATTTGGCTTGTAGTGTTGTAAAATCCCCCCTTTGATAAAGGGAGGTTAGGGGGGATTTCCGGTCGATATACGTTACGAACACACGTCCCCTTTCACTTCTCACGTTCACTGTAAGAGCTTGGAGGCGCAATTGTTCCGTGGAGATATGCTTTGCCAATCCCTTCGCCAAAAAAGCATTTCCCTCCGGCCAGGAGAGAAGCGTCGGCGCCGGGGTCGCAGGCGGCTCAAAATCCAGGAACGACGAATTGGACTGCGCCCAAAACTGAATTCCAGCCCACGCTGAAACGTCTTCGACGCGGCAGCCGTATTCGTCCATAGTGCGGTTGTTGACATACCACTCGACCAGTTTTGAACGCACCCCTATAGACCGGAGATAATCCAGCATTGAGATATCGTCGAGCCGACGCACTTCCTCTGCCGGACTTGTATGTTCAACGGGACAGCCGAACGCAGGTCTATCATCTTCATCGCGCCATTTGACCCAATGATACAGATGCTGTCGAAACAACTCAAGTTCCACTACATCTTGGGAATCGGCTATCTGAAGAGGAAAGTGGCTTGGTCTCCAGTTGCCTCCGGCGAATAGACTAATCTCCGGCTCCGGCACCTTGTAATTTGGGTTCACTATCGGCCATTCTCCATCGTAGTCGATGATGATACCGAGGTCCTCACAAATCTCAAGAAGATACTTACTTCTCGGTTGTGGCGACTCGATATAGTGGGCGCACCACGGAAAGGCAATGTCTCCCTCCTTGCCCGCGATACAAGTGCCGCCTATCTGGTTTTCCTTTTCGACGATGAGGAAGTTATCGACACCACATCTCTGTAGCTTCCACGCAGCGGCGAGACCGGAGATGCCGGCGCCGATAATTATTACATCGTAGAGCCGTGGTGTAGCCGAAGTCGCCAGGGCTTCGGGAACTTCAGCTACTTCAACGCTCAATGTACCATCTCTTAACGCATGACAAAGCCCGATATCCTCGCCGACGACCTCGCCAGAGAACGGCAGGCTCCCTCCGAGTAGCGATGAATTACACGAGTTTAGCATCGGTAAACACGCACCGAGAGCCGTACCTTTACTAATGAGCTTCAGGAATTCCCGTCTAGTCGATGTGCGTAGATACTCATCCAACATTAGTATCTCACCGTTGTAGGTCGATCTTCCAAAATCGACATCTCCTATCGTCGAAATATGGCTTCGCGCGGTTACTTCGTGAACCGCTTCGCTTCGCTCACCGACGACTTC
>DTYX01000764.1 GCA_012961655.1 Candidatus Poribacteria bacterium | reverse complement strand
GCACTGAGGATTTGCCGATGGAACTGTATGATACACCTAAACCGATTGAGTGCGTAGATTCAGTGACGCCAGAGAGGAACTCCCATTCATCATCGTCGGGGGCACCTGGGGGATGAGGTTTATTCACATCACCTTCGCCGTGTCTTTCAAGCTCGTATGTAAACGACGCAGAAAAGTTAGCTGTAAACCAGTGTTTCATGTTAAGCCACAGGTCATCCGCATCCGTGGCAATCTGATGTCCTATTGGGGAGTTAAAATGGGTGTAGGCGTTTATCTTTGTGCTGTGAGTGTAAGCGAACTGATTGACGAACGCATATTCAAACCGAAGGTCAGTATCGGGAATCCGAAACGGGTCGACCCAGTATCCCCCGAGAAGCACTCCGAATTTATTTCCCCAGTTTTTCGGACTGTACGAAAAGGGGCGATAATCGTCTATCATAACTTCACCGTATAGTTCCAGGTTTCTTAGAGGAAAAAGATCAAAATCGCCGCTGATGAGAACGTTGTCATTTTCTCCGACTGCTTCTGGAAATACAAATTCCGTGGTTGTATAGATTTGCACTGGATTGAGGTAAACCATCTCAAAGCGGTGTCCGTAGACAACCGTTTCTGCGACACCTAAGCGTAGTTTATCCCATAAATTCAATTCTAAGCGATGACCGGAAAGATATTTCTTGTCGATGTTGCTTCCTAACTTGGCTGTTACGGCTTGAAATTTGACTGGATAATATTGCGCTTCAAGTTTGAGCATATTCATCGGCAAAGGATGCTCTGATACTAACAAAGCCCCACGACGCCCCGGACCCCAATGAAGGTTATCATGACCAAAGAGAATAGAAAACCAGGGGAGTTTGGCTTTTATGTAGTAATTTGATAGGGAGGCTGTTTTGGTTTCTTTGGCGGGTTGGCCCATTCGCACTTCTGTTTTGGGAATATCAGGGAATTGAGTAGCTGAAAGGTAGTAGACTTTCAGGTCACTATAAAACGCAAAGTCATCTCGTATCTGTCCAATTACCGTAGGACGAAATAGAATGGCGTAACCCGTCTTACTTTCATCCTGGTTGCGTGAGATGGTGCTTTCGCCTACCCCAAAATCAACACCAAACTGATGTTTCTCTCCTTGCGTTTGGAATAGATAATCTTTTTGGGAAAGTGCTTTAAGAAGGTTTAGCCTTTGTTCTTCAACTTTGCTTAGTTTTAAACTGCCTTCTTGGGCTTCTTTATCCAATTCCGTCAGCATCTCAGCGATTTCACCTTGTGAATAAGGTTGCGTATTTTTGAACAGTTTGGTAACGTAACCTTTAGCTACTAATCGATCGATAAGAACATAAACATCGCGGTAAAGTTTATCGCCGAGAGGGACATCTGGCGAAATCCCCCTTAATCCCCCTTTTTCAAAGGGGGAAGCGAACGCAATCGAACTCTGTAGTAATAAGATAATAACGGAAATTAGAATTTTGGATTTTGTTTGCTCCTCGCCAATCATCAATCATAACTCTCTTTTGCAATTCGATAAACTCTCATCTTTTGGGTGGGAAAGTCGGGGAAATCCTTCGGAAAAGGGCGACATCAGGAGAGCACCCCATACTCCATTCGTCCAAGCTCATCCAATACCATCTCTACGCCAAATCTTGAACTCAGAAGACTCAGTGGCGTTTTGTTCGCCAAAGCCTTATTGGGGTGATTCATCCATGAAAGGAATCGAGCCTTCTCCCCAAAGACTTCAGTCCCTTTAGCGGCGACAAAAGCGATGTGCAAGATTTGTTCAGAGACAACACGGTTAAACTGTTTTTTTCCAGTGTATCTCTGTATAGTGCGCGCAGTCACGGGAAGAAGTTGGGCTATCTGACGGATTGTAAAAGACAAGTGCTTCGCCAGATTCACCAGCGCATCTTTAGGAATTCCCGTCTGACTCAGTTCAATCAGGTCCATCTGATTGGAGATTTTCTTGTGGAGAATTTCCTCTCCACCTAAAATTGCTGTGACACCTGAAAGTTCCATTTTGATACCTCGAAAGAATTGTTGTCAAGATCAATTTGTCCATCCATCCGCTATTCCCTTCCTTCCATTGTTGCTACCTGAAATACTGAAGAATCAGGAACTAAGCTAACCTTCTTTCCATTCATCCATCCTTCCTTTCCCCGCGTTCCTTCCTCTCCTTCCAAGATAAAAAGTAAACTTTGGAATGCCGAAG
>DTYX01000763.1 GCA_012961655.1 Candidatus Poribacteria bacterium | reverse complement strand
CTAGTTAATGAATAGAGGGTTGGAATCATATTAAAGTAAGGTTTTCGATGTACTGATATTACGTATCACGCATTACGTTTTACGCATCTAAGGGAGTATATCATGATAAGCTTTTATAACGTCCCAGCAGAAATTAAAGAAGATATCGCTTCATATCGACTTGAAGTGGAGAGGTTTTTGAGTGGAGATGTCGCCCCCCACATGTTCACGGGTTTTCGAGTCCTCAGAGGAGTTTACGAGCAGAGAACCGCGGACACCTTCATGATGAGGATTCGAGTGCCTGCCGGCGGGCTAACTCCGATACAGATGAAAACTATTGCGACATTAAGCGATGAATTCGGCAACGGTGTCTGCCATGTAACAACGAGACAAGATGTGCAACTACATTGGGTCAAATTGGAAGATACTCCGCTCGTCATGGACAGGTTGTTAGAAGTGGGGTTGACTACGAGGGGCGGCGGCGGCAATACCGTACGCAACATCACCGCGTGTTCTGAAACCGGTGTCTGCGCCAAAGAAGCGTTTGATGTGTTGCCCTATGCTGTGGCATTGACGGAATATCTGATAAAAGACCAAAGTTCATACACCTTGCCGAGAAAATTTAAAATCGCCTTCTCTGGGTGTTCAGTTGATTGCGCTTTTAGCACCATCAATGACCTTGGATTTATCGCCAGAACAGTTAATGACAACGGGCGTGTCCAAAAAGGCTTCCGAGTTTACGCCGCCGGAGGCATGGGAGCAAGGTCAAGAGTGACGGACTTGCTAGAAGAATTCATTCCCACAGAAGAGGTTGTTTACGTGGCGGAAGCGGTCAAACGGCTTTTCGATAAACATGGCGATAGAACGAATAAAAATAAAGCTCGATTGCGGTTTGTCATGGATAGATATGGATATGAAAAATTTATGAGCTTGTATCACGAGGAACTGGCTGGAGTAAAAAAAGAGGGTGAGCGTAGATTGAATGTTCGATCTATCGAGAATGTAGAAAAGGAAATCCCAGCGTCAGAAGATATCAGCCCGGAGGTGGAGGAAGAGTTTAACGAATGGCTCAATCAGAATGTACATGCTCAAAAGCAGAATGGCTATTTTTCCGCAAAGATTCGATTGCCCTTAGGGGATATCTCCGCCGAGAACTTTGCGAAACTCGCTTCTATCGTGGGCGATTTCGGAGAAGGTACGCTGCGGACAACGCAAGACCAGAACCTCATTCTCAGGTGGGTACACCAAAATGAATTGCCCACCCTATATGAGTCGTTAAAAGCAGCCAATCTGAGCGCTCTTGGCGCCGGTAGTATCCAGGATATCGCTTGTTGTGCCGGCGCAAATACCTGTAAATTGGGAATTTGCCTCTCGCGCGGTTTGGCAGAGGCTGTCACCCAAAAGCTAAATAAAGACTCCCTAAACGCGGAAGCTCTCAAAGGAATAAGAATTAAGATAAGCGGTTGCCCCAATGCCTGTGGACATCATCCGATAGGCTCGATAGGATTTCACGGCGCCGCCCGAAGAGCCAAAGGCAAATTAGCACCACACTACATGGTATTGCTTGGGGGAAGAGTCGAAGAGGGCAAAACAACCCTGGGAAAGCCGCTTGGAACTGTACCCGCAAAAAACATACCTAAATTGACTGAGAAATTCCTGACTGCCTATCTCTTAGAAAAGGAAGCGGAGGAAGATTTTTATGACTATATCTCCAGAAAAGGTGAAGATATAATGACCGCTCTGGTCGATGAGTATTCGTTTATTCCGGCTTACGAAGAAGATGAGAATTACTACTACGATTGGGGCAGTGAGGAAGAATTCTCACTAGCTGGACGCGGGCCGGGCGAATGCGGCGCTGGAGTGTTCGATATGATTGAAATCGATATCGACGACGCCAAGAGGTCGTTGTTCCAGGCGAAACGACATCCCGAAGAAGCGTCTCAATTCCTCTATCAAGCGGTTGCCTCAGCTTCAAAAGCCCTACTTGTAACCCGAGGACTGGAGCCGAAAGATGATTTTGAAGCGTTCAAATTCTTCGAGGAGAAATTTATTCAGACGCAGCTCGTCGCCGATGAATATAGAAGCCTACTTCGGATAGCTGAGGCGTTCCAGAAGGGAACTGATGGTGGGCAACCGCTGAAGGAGAATATCGACGTTATCGAAAAATTCGTTGATGACATCTCACAATTGTATGAATCTATGGATAGCTCTCTGAAATTCCATCCGCAGAAGAGAGTAGAAGACGTAAAGGAAGAACAGACTACATCAGCAATCAAGCCCGATAAATCCATTGACCTCAGGGGCGTCAAATGCCCTATCAACTACGTCAAGGCTAAGTTGGAATTGGAAGGCATGCGGATGGGAGAAGTGCTGGAGATATTCTTGGATGACGGGGAACCGATTCAAAATGTTCCGCCAAGTCTTTCAAATGATGGACAAGACGTCAAATCGATAGAAAAAAGCGGCGAATTTTATCGTCTACTTGTTGAGAAGAAAACTTAACTTCAGCAACCGCAAGCAAAAACTCGCGTGGAATGAGAAAATTGCAAGCGCTATCGCCGGTCAAAGAGCCCGAGAATCGGGGAGGATATTCAAATGGACACGATTGAACTTGATAAATATATTGCTTTCACTTATGGATTTACGTTTCCAAACTCAGCGGTGTACTTTGTAAACCGCTGTAACCGCCAAATCCTCGTTGTCAATTTTGATGCTGGTGGCTTGATGCGCAACGTCCCCCGCGAGGTAATTTATTGAAAAGCGCAACGCGGCGGGACGTAAAATCTGGGGAATGACGATACCGCATGTAGAAGCGGGTTTGAAAACTGCCACTACTGGTTGATAACCACTAGCTAAAATCTTGATAAAGGATATGGTGATAAAAAATGACTTATGTAAAAGGACTAAAATGCAGAGAATGCGAAAGGGAATATCCGAAGGAAGCAATTTACACCTGCGAGTTTTGTTTCGGTTCGCTTGAGGTCGTTTACGATTATGACGCCGTAAAGCAGAATCTAACAAAAGAGATAATACTTTCCAGACCGAAAAATCATTGGCGGTATAGGGAACTGCTCCCGATAGATGGGGAGCCGAAGTCCGGCTTTGACACAGGTTATACGCCCCTGGTCGAAGCCCGCAATCTGGCGAAAAGGCTGGGTGTGTCGGAGCTTTATATCAAAGATGACTCGGTAAATCATCCCACGTTATCATTCAAAGATAGAGTCGTCTCCGTAGCTGTCTCAAAAGCTATCGAATTTGGCTTCGATACCGTCGCCTGCGCCTCGACGGGCAATTTAGCTAATTCAGTTGCGGCGCAAGCGGCTCTGGCGAATCTCAATAGCTTCATCTTTATACCAGCCAATTTAGAACTTACGAAAGTTACTGGAACGCTAGTTTATGCGCCGCATGTTATTGCAGTTGAAGGAAACTATGACCAGGTTAATAGACTATGTGTGGAAATTGCCAGCAGTTACGATTGGGCTTTCGTCAACATAAACATCAGACCGTATTACGGTGAAGGCTCCAAAACGTTTGGACATGAGATTGCGGAACAGCTCGGCTGGCGAGCGCCCCAGCATATCATCGTGCCCGTCGCTGGCGGTTCGCTCATAACGAAGATCTGGAAAGGGCTGAAAGAATTTGAGAAGATAGGTTTAATCGGAAAAGTGGACACTAAAATTTACGCCGCTCAGCCGGCGGGTTGCAATCCCGTCGTCGCGGCGATAAAGGAGAACAGCGACTGGGTTAAACCGGTAGAGCCAAACACGATAGCCAAATCTTTAGCGATAGGCAATCCCGCCGACGGTTACTACGCTTTTAACGTAGTCAAAGAGAGCGGCGGATGGGCTGAAGATGTAACGGACGAGGAGATTATCGAAGGCATCAAGCTGTTGGCGGAAACGCAGGGCATCTTTACCGAAACAGCCGGCGGCGTAACGGTGGCAGTGGCGAAAAAACTGATAGAACAGGGCAGAATTCCCAGAGATGAATCCATCGTCATCAGCATAACCGGTAATGGCTTGAAAACCCAAGAGGCTCTCTCGGGCAAGATTAGCGCGCCTATCACTATACCGCCGAACTTTGTTGTCTTCAAAGAAGTATTAAACTAAGTTGCTACCGCACTGTTAAATAAGTTTCAATAGTTTTGGATAACATCTTCAGCCACGGGTGTATCCGTGGCTAACACAAAGGAGTAAAAATGCGTTTCAGCGAAGAACAGATTGACCGCTACAGCAGGCAAATAATTCTGCCAGAAGTTGGCGGCGAAGGTCAGCAGAAGCTACTTGATGCAAAGGTCCTAGTTGTGGGGGCTGGCGGATTAGGTTCGCCGTGTGTTCTATATTTAGCGGCAGCGGGAATTGGCACGTTGGGATTGGTCGATAGCGACGAGGTAGAACTGAATAATTTACAGAGACAAATCATCCATTCGACACAAACTATCAGCGACCCAAAGGTTGAGTCTGCAAAGGGATATCTCACCAATCTAAATCCCGATGTAAAGGTCATAGCATACTATACCAGAGTAACATCGGAGAATATCCTTGATATCATGGCGGACTATGATGTCGTCGTGGATGGCAGTGATAATTTTCCGACGAGATATTTACTGAATGATGCTTGCGTGATGTCAAAAAAGCCTTTGAGTCATGCGGGGATACTCCAATTCGAGGGACAGATGTTTACCATTATGCCAAAGCAGGGCCCGTGCTACCGTTGTCTATTCCCAGAGCCACCTCCACCTGGGTTTGTGCCAAGTTGCCAGGAGGCGGGTATTCTCGGCGCGGTGGCGGGCGTTATTGGCACACTGCAAGCCAATGAGGTTTTTAAAATTATCCTCGGAATAGGTGAGCCGCTAATCGGACGCCTATTGATATTTAACGCTCTCGAGGCTACTTTTAGGGAACTCCGAATACCCAGAAACTCCGATTGCGTCGTCTGCGGCGATAATCCATCAGTGACTCAACTGATAGACTATGAATTATTTTGTAATGTGGCAAACTCCTGATATCACTGTGCGAACGTCGAGCCGATGAATGTTATCTACTCTGTAATCCAATCCGGGGTCAAAATAATATGTCCGATATGACGACGATTATGGGTGTAGGTTAAGTGTAATAATCCTTTCCTATCTTCGATAATCGCTGGATAACTGAAACGGCCCTCTTCTCTGACGACATCGCGTCTATACCGCCAGGTTTCGCCTTCATCTTCACTTAAAGCCAGTGTCAGCGGATTGCGTTGATTTTCATTGTTGTTGAACGCGAGCGCTACTCGGCGGCCGTCAGTCAGCTTCACCATATCGATTGCGGCATGGGGATTCGGTAGGCCCGTATTGACAGCCGGCGACCAGGTTCTGCCGTTGTCAAGTGAAATGGACTTGCCGATACGCCGGTATACGTCACTTGGACGTAACAACGCGAGGATAGAGTTGTCTCGGCGTTGTATGAGCGTCGGATGCTGATTTTTCACGCCCATCAGAGGACCTGTCCAAAACCACGTCTTCCCCATATCCTCAGATATCATAAAATGTGAGTATCCGCTCTTATGTTCAAACCCCATAATGATATCGCCATTTTTCAGCACTATCGGTTTACAACGCGCCACCATGCCCAATTCTTCCCGCAACATCCGCGTTTCCGACCATCTACGTCCCTCATCCGTGCTGGTTTTACAACGCAAGTCGCACGTCTCCCAGCGGACGCCTGGCCCTGGTGGACCGTCGAGCTTGCCGTGCATCACCCCAAAGAAAATCCATAATTTCTCATCCGGCGCGACGAATAACACGCAGTTTCCCTCCGGCTTGCCTGGAGTATCGGAAACTATTTGACACGGTTCCCAGGTTTTGGCGTCCATCGGTTTGCGCGATGTAACGACTGCGACATCCGGACGCGATTCCGCTGAACCAGCGTACCACGCCGCCAATAAATCGCCGCTCGGAAGTTCTACAATGGTCGAACAGTGGCAACTCGGAAATCTTTCGGTAGGTTGATTGATAAATTCCCGTTCAAGCATAGAAAAACCTCACAATTTCAGTTTTCAGTTCTCGAGATAATTTTTTCAAGTATCAGGTTACGGTAGAACCCAGAGAAATGTATCGCGTATTTCGTATTGCGCATTGCGTAATTCGGCATACGATGAAACGTAACGCGCCATTACGTGAACAATCATCTTCTCAGTTTTCATCGCCTCAATTTGCCTATCATCGCAAATATATTTTTCAGACAGATTCTACTTGCCTCCTCACCGGCTTCTGAGAAGGCGCTGCCGCCGGGACGATTGAGTAACTCCTCAGATAAAGCGCTTGTTGGACGCCAGTGGGTCTCCAGGCAGATATGCCCGTCATAGCCGTCGTTCACTAGTCCCTGAAGCTGTTCCTGCCATCCGATGATGCCGTCTCCCACGGGTACAGATTCCATTTCCCCTGTTTCTGGATTGGGCGCGGCATCCTTGGCGTGAACGTGAATCATCACATCTTTTAGGCGATTATACGCGTCGGGGTATGATTTCTCTCCGCCTTCAGCATAAGCCTCATTAGCTGGGTCCCAGATGGCGCGGATATTCGGAGAATCAATCTCGTCGATGAATCGGTGCGTCAATTTCGCGGTCGCAAGCGAGGTGGAAGCTTCATTCTCCATACCGATTATAATTCCTTCGCCCTCGGCTATGCGCTTCGGCTCATCGTAAGAGCTCAGAATCTCACCCCAGAGTTCTTCCGTCCGCCCCGTCTTCCAGAAAGCGAAACTCCGGATAATCTTGGCATCGAACGCATGAGCCAATTTGACGCAACGCCGGAAAATGTCCAGATGTTCCCGTCGTTCCTCTTGATTGTCGATATCGCATTTGTAAAACGGCGACGCGATACCGATGATTTTGATATCAGTTGGCGCCAAAATCTGTTTCATCTTGTCGATGTCTTCCTCTGTTAGGTCTTGCGGCGGTTTGTCCCACACTGAGCGGATTTCGATTGAATCGAGATTGAATTCCTTCGCGACATCGATAACGGTTTGAAAATCCTGTGATACTTCATCACTAATTACGCCAAGTTTGAACATTTGATCCCCTCCTGTCTATTTTTCGGTACTGTTACATTCACCTCTGGCGTGCTTCTCTTGCTGAATTTATCGTTTCAGAGGTTCTATCTTTTCAATAGTCTTCGATACGTCCCTCGCGCAGATGAATTATGCGGTCAGCATACTGGTCCGCCACAATACCATGAGTAACGACGATTACGGTACTGCAATAATGCCGCTTCACAAATCTATCCTAAAAGTTTCACTATTATACCTAAAAATAATTAAAAACGCAAGTAAAATTATAACTCTTACAAATTCCCCATGATAGAATCTGCGTAGCCGAACTTGCCAAAGTTCGGGGGTCCGGCATTTGGGAATTCAGT
>DTYX01000762.1 GCA_012961655.1 Candidatus Poribacteria bacterium | reverse complement strand
GGAGATAAAATCTCCAAGTTCATCAATAGTACCACGGAAGCGAACCTCCAACTTTGCTACACCTTGTGTCAAATTGCTTGCTTGAACAGCAGCAACTTGAGGAGAATCTTCCAAAACAGAGTTTAAAGTTTTAAGTTGCGTGTAATTTGTGCCGGAAACAACAATTTGAGCAAGAATAAAATCTGTCCTAAGTGTAGCAAATTTTTTCACAAAATACTTAACCATATCATTGGCAGCATTCATCAAGGCTTTTTTACCGGATAAAAACTCGGTGCCATCTACCCCACTGGCATGAAATCCGTGAGCGGCAATAATTTCTCCTGTATCAGTTTTTACGGCGCGAGCTTCTACTCGCGCGCGAGATGAAACGAGATTACCTGGTAGGTCTTGCAGGTACTCGCTAAATGCTTCGCCGACAATGATGACATCTGCGCCATATTCAAGTCCAATAGCGACAGCAGCTTTATCATCGCCCCTTAATGCTTGCTTAACTTGGTCGGAGTCTCGTATCAGTGCGATTTGCTCCTGGTCAACAACTCGAAAACCGTAGTCTAATAACTTGCGTATTATCTCTGTTTCAGCGGCAGGGTCAGGAATCTTACGACGCACTGTACGAATGTGAGTCTCGGGGATGACAACCATAATCTTGGGCTGAATTTTGCCTTTGGAAATTCGAGGTCGATTTGACTCAAAATCGGCAAGTTTTGCTCTTAAACGAGGTAAGTTCACTTTAGCAAGGATTTTGACAAAGAGAATATCTTCTATTTGCTGTTCCAGTATGACAGCAAAAGTTGTAATATACCTCTGCGGAGTATTGAGAATTGTTTGTTGTATAAAATCATAGTCATCAGCAAGACTCTTTGGAGGAATAATGGTACATGCCGCTTGGATGATAGCGTTCTCTTTAGCAATGGCTAGCGCATCATATTTTGCCTGTAGATTGGGTCCCTGGATTTCGGCGGCGCCATCACTCACAAATTCACCTGTCTGCAATTTACCATGGGAAGAAAATATATAGGAGAAAAGTAAACTAATGCATACAACCAGAAGCTTTAATTTTATTGATTTCATAATACACACCTTTCAGAAAGACAATTAAACTATTTGCTGGTACTCATCCGACATTTTTTGAATATGATTGATAATACCGTATCCCGCTGAACGATTCTGCAACAATAGAGCTATTCTCGACTCATCAACTCAAACATCATTGTTCCACCTATGCCGACCAGAAAATGGTTACTCTGTTCCTTACGTATTGATTTGACAAGTCCAACTTTGGGAGCATACCAACAACTTTCTTCAAATTTAATCTCTGCATCTCCGTAGTTAATCAACCCGATTTTCATTGACTTTATTTTCCTTCCTTTTGTCACGACCTGTATGCAGTGTTCAAAATTCCCTGCTGAAACTGTAACCGTGGTATCAATCGCAGCAATTCGGCTTTCAACATCAAGGGTGAGGTTCTCTTGTAGCAAGGTTGTTTCCTCTTTATGCTTCCAACGGGTCTTTTCGTCAAGCGGAAGCTTGAGGATGTAATTAGATTTTTCTTGCAATTTGGGTTCGGTGTCATTGGCTTTCTGAGACGCGTATAAGCGAATACCGCTTTTATCTTTCAGGTAAAAATCAATCGTCTGCTCGGATTGCTGTCCGAAAATAGTTTGAGCGGTAGCTACCTGGACATAGGGAATGACATCCTTACCATTCATCTGGCGTTTTGGGAGTGTTTTCGCTTCCATAATCCCTGTGAGTTCACTGCCCATTTGTGTGATAGCGAATCTGTATTTCCATTGTTTATTCGCTTGCAATGGGAAATACGTTTCCAGGTCTTGTTTCACTTGACTTTGCACCAAATTATTAAAAGGACAACGCAAAATACCAAATACGATGCATACTATCAGTTGGATTCTCATAAACCAGCGCATACGACTCCTCCTTGTAAAAAGCAATTCTGGCTTCCATAGTGGCTATCTAAAGCCTACATTTCACCCCCAACATTATAGGAGTAAATGTCGATTGGAAATCTGAATGAGTATAATTTACACCACCCTGTAAGATAAAACTTACATTGTTAGGCGAAGTGGGAGAAATAATGGCGTATTCCATAATTAGACCTGTTTCAACTCCATACGCTGTAGTATCATGATAATCTGTCGAGCCCGCAAATCGATATATATTTAGCCCGGCGCCCAAAAAAGGTTTTAACTGGAACCGCCTACTTGATGTTTTAAATAGAGGATATGCCACTCTCACATACAGCGGAACTATTTTAAAATAACCCTTATCCTTCTGCTTTGCATCATATTTTTGAAATCCCCCAGAAACGCCAAGTGCTAATTTGGAAGAAAAATAGTATTCTCCGTATATTTCATAGCCCCAACCAATTCCATACACATCACCGAGGTCTGCTCCCCAAGTCGCTATTTCTCCCCTTACAAAGTTAAGACCAGTATACGGCCCCAGTTGACCTATTATAAATTCCTTTCGGGCGACTTCACCTTCATTTCCTTTATCATCTAATGCTTGGACGTCAAGAACATGGTCGCCAGGGGTTAAATCCTCTATGAGTATGTCGAACTTTGGCCACCGGATGGAATCTCGCACTTCCCGAAGATAGTCTATGAAATATTTTTCTTCCCATGGTTCTCTATCGATTCTCCATCTATATCCCACAATCATATCTCCTTCTTTATCTTCGGCGTTCAAGTGGAATTTGACGGTAGAAAGGTTGCTGGGATTAGGATATGATGGGCCATCAATTGTTACTATAGGACCTTGACTCTTAATTTCAAATTCCTTTTTTTCCACTTCTCCTATATTTCCTTTATCGTCTTTTGCTTGTGCATAAATTTTATGCTTGCCAGACGTTAACCTATCTGTTGTGAAAATTCCATCTCCCCAGCCCGACCACGGCTTTTTGTCAATGTACCAGCGAAATCCATCTATCTCATCCCCTTCTGAATCTTCGGCGCTTAGTTCAAAGCGAACAATGGACAAACTTTCGCGAAAAGGATGTGACGGCTCGCTAATGTATACGCGAGGCCCATGATTTTCAACTATTTTCACTTCCTCTATTTTGACTCTCTTTTCTGCAATTTCACCTTCGTTACCTTTATCATCCTTTGCCTGGGAAAAGATAGTATGCTTACCAGAAGCTAACCCATCTATTGTTATGACATTCTCATCCATCCAGTCAGACAAGTCCCGTTCATCATCGATTCCCCATCGATATCCAGTAATTTCATCGCCTTCTCTATCATCAGCATCTATGTAAAATTTTACTCTCCCTGGGGATTTATCAAATATTATAATTTTTACTTTAGGACCTTGATTCCGCTCCTTTTTTCTTGTAACATCCTCTTTTCCTCCAATATCCTCTCCTATAACAGTTATGGTCCTGAGCAGATATTCGCGGCTATATTTATTGCCCGCTTTATCTTCCCAACTGAGTTTAGCGGTAACTTTTCCAATTCCTGGTTTTACACCCCACACATGTACAATAGACCACCAAGGGTTATGGTACGGTAACGCATCTCCTTTCGACAATCCTGTAACATACTGTTCTACGTTCTCCCACTTTACATAATGTTCCTTTTGTGTTGCGCCAACAGGAGGGTCTACTACATATTTCGC
>DTYX01000761.1 GCA_012961655.1 Candidatus Poribacteria bacterium | reverse complement strand
GGTTTTCCCGAAATGATCGAGATTTATCAACATGCATGGCAATAGAGTTAAAAGATATACTCTAGCCCTTTTACCTTAATTGAATCTCACGTCCTTTCTTTTTATATTCTCAAAATTTTTAGGGCTATCATTAAGTTTTATCAGCGTCGTCTGAAAATCTGCGGCTCTATAATGGCAAAAGTATAACATCTTTCGGTTCAAAGTGAACGACAACATCTTCACCCGGATTCCTTGCTTCTCTGGAGGGATTATGCAAAACGGCTTTTGCTTCTATTTTCTCTTCGATGAGTAATTGATATTCTTCAACATTTCCAAGATATGTCAGATCTAAAATTTTCCCTTGAAATTGGTTCTCTTTATCAATTGTTGATTTATTTAGAATATTAATGGATTCAGGGCGGATGGAGCAGACAAGCTCGGCGCCTTCGGAGATTTCGTGATAAATATTACTCGACTGGATATTACCAATAACACTCTCAACGCTAGCTGAGTGATTATTTTTCGCTCGAAGCGTTCCTTCGATAAAATTGGTTTCACCGATGAAATCCGCGACAAACTGACTGGCTGGAAAGTTATAGACTTCACGCGGCGTCCCAACCTGAACAATTTTGCCATCATTCATAACGGCCAATCTATCCGCCAGGGAAAGCGCCTCTTTCTGGTCATGGGTGACATAAATAGCTGTAATATTAGCTTCCGAGTGAATACGCTTTATTTCCTGGCGCATTTCAAGCCTTAATTTCGCATCGAGATTACTGAGCGGCTCATCCAATAGGAGTACATCCGGTTCAATCACCAAGGCGCGCGCCAGCGCAATTCGCTGCTGTTGTCCACCTGACAGTTGGTTCGCAGTTCTATCAGCATACTCAGTCATCTGAACAATTGCTAAGGCTCTTTCGACTTTTTCTTTTTTGACAACCTTCGGCAATTTCCTGACGTTAAGTCCGTATTCCACATTCTCATATACCGTCATGTGCGGCCATAGAGCGTAATTTTGGAACACCATGCCGGTATTACGCTTATGCGGCGGAACATCATTCATCAAACGGTCATCAAAATATAAATTGCCTGAATCGGGACGATAGAAACCAGCAACTATCCGCAGGCAGGTAGTCTTACCACATCCCGATGGACCTAGGAGAAAAAATAACTCACCCTTTTTAATGTCCAAAGTAACATCATTCACCGCAGCAACATCATCGAATGATTTTACCACATTTTGCAGGTGAACTTCAACCGACACTTAGATTTCCCTCCGATTTTCACAGTCATTTATTATACGTCAATTTTTCTTTGGAGTCAGTTCCAGAACAACTTCCCGTATTTCCCGCAACTTTTCAGCAGGTAGTTCCGCGAGCATTTGCCAACTTTTCATAGCTTGACAAATTGGATGGATTCCCTAATGTTCTCAAGAAAGGAGAGTACAGTTCGGGATGTTGTCACTCCTCGCTATCTGAGGATTTTTATATTTTATCATACCCAACCTCCCATATCAAGCAAAAAATCATCTACGTGAAGATTAGCAAGTTAGCCTGTCCCGATGACTATTGAGGAAAATCAATCTTCACGTTTTACGTTTCACGCATTACGTCGAAGCACCTTTCCCGCCAGTGCGCCGGTATGTTCGTCTTTGTTGACGGCTATCTGTCCATTTACCAAAACATATTCAATTCCGCTAGGATACTGATGCGGTTCGGCATAAGTCGCGTTATCTTTGACGTTTGCATAATCGAATATGCAGATGTCGGCATAATTGCCCTCTTTCAGCACGCCACGGTTCGTCAAACCGATTTTTTGCGCTGGCATCGAGGTCATCTTCCGCACCGCTTCGGATACACCGAATAACCGCCGTTCGCGCGAATATTCCTGCAACACGCGTGGAAATGTGCCATAAGTTCTGGGATGCGGCTTGCCTTCAGATAACTCGCCGTAAGGCGCCTTCGCGCTCGAATCAGAAGCGACCATGATGAAGGGATGACTGAGAATAACATCTGTATCCTCCTGGGACATGGTAAAGGTACACATCGCTACATCCATGTCATTTTCAATCAGGAGTTGACAGACCATCTCAGCGGGTTCAACATCGCAGCGCTGCGCCCAATCGCGCGCAGTCGCGCCGTCGATACATATCAGAATTTCGTCCCAGCGAGTGTCGTTGAATGGATGCGAGTTGATATATTCTTTAATCTTCCTTCTGGTTTCATCGTCCTCTAAGCGCTGCAACTGTTCCTCTTTAGTGCCCTCTCTCGCCCAAACGGGCATAACATTTTTCAACCCTGTGCTGCCAGCCAGATAAGGATATCTATCACCAGTGACATCGATACCTTCTGACCTT